>JAHFPP010000045.1 GCA_023266675.1 Candidatus Woesearchaeota archaeon | reverse complement strand
CATTCGGATACTCATCACAGGATGGAAAAACACTGTCACGAAAAAATGCGGCAAAGGAAGTTTCAAAAAAACTGGGAGTAAAAGAAGACCACATCGCAATAAGGCACATCTACACGCAGTTTGGAAACACATCCTCAAAAATAATAGCTCACGTTTACAAAGATGCAGCAACAATGGAAAAATATGAAGAAGACAGAACACTTGTAAAACAAGGGCTTAAAGAAGCAAAACCAAAAAACCCTGCAGCAGGAAAAGCTGACAAGAAATAAGGAGATAATGATTAAAAATGGCAGAAAAAAAACCAGCAGCTAAGGCAGCAGCACCAAAGAAAGCAAAAGGATTTCAAATAGGAAAACTTTACGACGGCGCAAAAGCAAAAAACAAATCATGCCCAAAATGCGGCGCAGGCACACTAATGGCTGAACACAAGGACAGAAGAACCTGCGGCAAATGCAATTACATGGAGAAAAAGTAAGACTTTTTTTCATGCACAAAAAATTCTTAATTTCCACAAAAATTTCTAATTTTTGGGACATAAAAACTTTGTTTTTATAGTTTTGATTGTATAGAAAAACGATAAGTTTTTCCTATGCCAAAAATTTCTAATTTTTGAGCACATGGAAAAACGATAAATTTTTCTTAATATTTTTATTTTATTATTCCACATTTTATTCTAAATTATTAATTTAATCCTAACATAACTTCTTTAACTTTGGATATAACCCTTATATATACATTATATGGCATACCCTTTTATAGAAATCAAACATTATACTAAAATAGAGGGGTGATTGCTATTGTCAATCAGATAATAGGTATGGCAAGTCTTGAGGACTCCAATATGAAAGGAGTTGGGATTGAGAAGAGACGATGCCTAAACTGCGAGAATCTTCAGGAAGTAATATCAATTGACGGCGCAATAACAATCTTCTTTCGCTGCGACAAATGCGACTCAGAAGTTTTCATTGAGGACAACCCGCAACACTTTACATCAGAAAGACTGTTTATAGACACAACATGATTATTCTTTATTTTTCTTAATATGATTATAGTAAAAGTAGACAACGCCAACAATGATTAATACTAATGCAGCATAGCTTAAAGGCTTTGTATATTCATGCACAACTTCCCATTTCTCTGCTAGCTTATAACCAAGGTATGCCAAGAAACTGTTCCAAATGAGTCCGCCAAGAAAAGTGTATAAAATAAATTTCTTCTTGTCCATCTCTGCAATCCCTGCAGGAATAGAGATTAAGTGGCGAACTACAGGGATGAATCTTGAGATAAATATTGTCTTGTCGCCTCTCTTTTTGAACCATGCATGGGTTTTTTCAAGGTCTTTATGGTTTATAAAAAAATATTTACCATACTTTTTTAGGAAAGGTTCGCCGCCAAACTTACCTATATAATATGATACGAGTGAGCCAAACACTGTTCCAAGAGCTGAGATTATGCAGACTGCATAAATATTGAAAACTCCTTGATATGCAAGGTATCCTGCAAACGGCATCACAAGCTCTGACGGCAAAGGAACCATCGTAGATTCAAGCGCCATAAGCACAAATACGCCAAAATAACCAGTCATAGAAATGAAATTAGTAATAAACACAATCAGCTCAGACACAATCTTATCAACAATCGACATAATCAACAAGTTTCAACAAGAGATATATAATGGTTTTGGGAATACTAATTTTTTTATTACTTTATAACTAATTTACCTTTAAATATTCTCAATAGAAATTTTCTTTGTATCTTTGATTCAATCTTAAAACCTCCCATCATTAAAATATAGAAACAACTAATTATAAATAAATATGCACCTGCTCTTTCAGGTTGGGTAATAGCCAAAAAAATTGGCAAACCAAACAGCAAGTATAAAACTTTTACTTGTAAACTATCTACTCTCATTTTAATGTTTATTCTTTTATCCTCAATTTCTCCAGTTATTATTGGCAAAGCACCATTCTTATAATGGATTATTCTGTTTATTTGAAACTCATTACTCTTAAATTTTATAATTCCTGCAAATTTTTTATGGTTATTAGGATAAGGATTAAAAAGACCGAAAATTCTTTGTTGGTAAGGTTCAACATTCTCTTGTAATATTTTTTTAATTTTATTATTTCCCAAATTAGAAACAATTGTAAATTCTTCATGAGGTAAAAATATTGATAATATCATTTTTTCTTTTTCAGCACTTTTCTAAAACTGTATATCTACATATCTTAATATCTCTTTTAAAAATGTCGAAATCTTCTTTGCAACTTTTGATTTTGGAAAAAGAGTTTCTAATACAATACCTATTAATGCTAAAACTATTATAATTAAAATAAATACAGTAACCCCTGCTATCCAGTTCCAACCTCTATCCCAATCTTGGTATATAATCCGGTGTATTGTAAATATAATCCCAAAAATGAATGCTAACATAATCGGACCAATAATTAACACTAAAATTGTTATATCATAATCACTCAATTTATTCTTTCTATCTTTTTTCATTTTAACTAATTTATTCTTATACAATTAAACTTGTTCTTTACCAAACTTATAAATCTTCTCACTTATTCAGTTTAAGAGTACAAACCGCAATCCTTATAAACATCCATAATTTTCTAAAGCGTACCAGTGATTAATGACGATAAGCATATGCTTATCTGAATGAGGAAAAGATTTCTTAGCCTCATATTAACAAAAACAAAAATATTCGTGGAGGAATACAAAATGTCAGACAAAGAACAGATAGAAAGAGCATACCAAACAATAGAATTAGCAAAATCAACAGGAAAAATCAAGAAAGGAGCAAACGAAGTAACAAAAGCAATCGAGCGAGGAAACACAAAACTAGTCGCTATAGCTAACGACGTAACTCCAAAAGAAATAATCATGCATATCCCATTAATGTGCAAAGAGAAAGGAATCGAATGCATAGAAGTAGGAAGCAAAAATGACCTAGGCGCAGCAGCTGGACTCTCACTTGGAACCGCAGCAGTAGCAGTTGTAAATGAAGGAGATTCAAAAGAGACACAATCAAAACCAGCACCAAAAGGAAAAAGAAAAGATAACTAGGTGCAATAAAAATGGCTGAAAAAACCGAACAACAAAAAACACCTCAAGCAGCACCACAAGCAGCTCCTGAGGAAAAAAAGGGCGCAGTAAGCTTTACAATCGCAGTTCCTGCAAGAATCGAAGAAATAGTCGGCAGAACAGGAACAAGAGGCGAAGCAATACAGGTCAGATGCAAAATCCTAGAAGGACGGGACGCAAACAAAGTAATAAGAAGAAACGTCAAAGGACCAGTGCAGCTTGGCGACTTACTAATGCTACGAGAAACAGAATTTGAAGCAAGACCTTTATCCAAAGTAGGAAAAGGAAGCGTATAGGTGAAACAACATGAAATGCTCATTTTGCAATTTAGAAATCCCAAAAGGAACAGGAAAAATGTTTGTGAAAGTTGATGGAAAAATATTTTATTTCTGCTCAAACAAATGCGAAAAAAATACAAACAAGCTTAATAGAAAGCCAAGGCAGACAAAATGGTCAAACGAGTACCAGAACCTAAAGCACGGCCAGGCAAAAAAACCAGAGGCGAAAAAAGATGATTGAACAAACCTTCGTCGCACTAAAACCAGACGCAGTCCAAAGAGGGCTTACAGGCGAAATAATAAAAAGATTTGAGCAAGTTGGCATGAAAATAGTAGCTATGAAAATGGTATGGGTAACACCGGAATTTTCAAAGAAGCACTACAGAGAACACGTAGACAAACCTTTTTACAAAGGTCTTGAAGAATTCATAATACAAGGACCAGTCATAGGCATGGTGCTTGAAGGAGTTTCATCAGTAGACACAGTAAGAAAAATGGTTGGCTCAACAGAACCAAAATCAGCAGCGCCAGGAACAATAAGAGGAGACTTTTCGCACCACTCATACAGCTACGCAGACCAAAAAGGAATCCCAATAAAGAACCTGATACACGCATCTGGAAATAAGAAAGACGCCGAATACGAAATAGCGCTTTGGTTCACAAAATCAGAAATGCACAATTACAAAACAGTACACGAAGTACACACGCAGTAACACAACCTTTTTAGACGCTCAGTCATTTTTTACAAAACAAAAAATGACCAAGCTTCGGCTAACAAGCCTCAGTTCGCTAAAAAGTTTGACCAAAAACAAAGCGTATCCCAAAAATGGAATACACTAAAATAAAAATAAAATAACGCTTAACACGGAGTGATATATAATGGCAGAAAAAATGGTTGATAAAGTAACGAGGATTATGAAGAAACCTCAAAACATCAGAAACATAGCTATCTGTGCTCACATTGACCACGGAAAAACAACATTCTCAGACAACCTCCTCGCAGGCGCAGGAATGATGAGTGAGGACCTAGCAGGAAAAGCATGCGTTCTTGACTTTCACGAAGACGAAATACAAAGAGGAATCACAATCGACGCAGCATCAGTATCCATGGTGCACACATACAAAGGAGACGAATACCTAATCAACCTAATCGATACACCAGGTCACGTAGACTTTGGTGGAGACGTAACTCGAGCAATGAGAGCAGTAGACGGCGCAATCGTTTTATGCTGCGCATCAGAAGGAGTAATGCCACAGACAGAAACAGTTCTAAGACAAGCTCTAAAAGAAAGAGTAAAACCAATCCTATTCATCAACAAAGTAGACAGGCTAATCAAAGAACTGCAGCTTACACCAGAGAAAATGCAGGAAAGATTCGTGTCAATAATTAACCACGTAAACCAGTTAATCATGGACATAGCGCCAAAAGAATACGGAGCAAAATGGCAGGTAAACGTACTAAACGGCACAGTAGCATTTGGTTCAGCATTCCACAACTGGGGACTCTCAATTCCATACATGAAAGAGAAAGGAATAACATTCAAAGACGTAATTGATGCATACCAGTCAGAAGATGAAGACAAAAGAAAAGCCCTCGCAAAGAAAGCGCCAATACACGAAGTGGTACTTAACATGGTAGTTACACACCACCCAACGCCAACAGCAGCGCAAGAATACAGAATCCCAAAGATCTGGCACGGAGACATCGAATCAGTAGAAGGAAAATCACTTGCAACATGCGACCCGAGCGGACCACTATTCTTCGTAATCACAAAAGTAGTAGTCGACCCGCAAGCAGGGGAAATCTCAGCAGGAAGACTGTTCTCAGGAACCATGAGCAAAGGCCTAGACGTCTACCTAAACAGAATGAAGCTTCCATCAAGAATACAGCAGGTATTCATCTATAACGGAGCAAAAAGAGAAATAGTAGACCACGTTCCAGCAGGAAACATCATCGGAGTTTCCGGCGTCAAAGCTAGACCTGGAGAAACAATAACTTTTGAAAAAACAGAGCCATTTGAAGAAATCACACACTTGTTTGACCCGGTAATCACAAAAGCTATCGAAGCAAAAAGACCATCAGACCTTCCAAAACTTGTCGAAGTACTTCGAAAAGTAATGAAAGAAGACCCAACAATCAAGATTGAAATCAACGAAGAAACAGGCGAACACTTGATGAGTGGAATGGGAGAATTGCATCTTGAAGTCATAGAAAACAGAATCAGGACAGAAAAAGGAGTAGATTTAACAACATCTCCGCCAATTGTCGTTTACAGGGAAACAGTAACCAAACTTTCACAAGAAATAATGGGAAAGTCGCCTAACAAGCATAACCACATCTTCTTCAAAGTAGAACCGCTTGAAGATGATATCTATGCAGCAATAAGAAGCGGCGAAATCCCTGAAATGAGAGTCAAACGTAAAGACCTTGAATTTCGAAACAAGTTCACCGAGCGAGGATACGAAACAAAAGTTGCAGACAACATAAAAGACGTCTACAACGGAAACCTTTTCATCGACATGACAAGAGGAATTGTATACATAGGCGAAGTAATGGAACTGCTCCTTGACATGTTTGAAGACGTAATGCGAAACGGCCCACTTGCGCGAGAACCATGCAATAAGATAAAAGTCATCTTGACAGACTGTAAGCTTCACGAAGACGCAATCCACAGAGGACCAGCACAGATGTACCCAGCAATTCGAGAAGGTATCAGAGGCGCAATGCTAACAGCAAGCCCTGTAATGCTTGAACCAGTACAGACTCTAAGATTTGAAGCCCCAGTTGAATTCATGGGAGAAATCTCAAAGCTAATCTCTAACAAGAGAGGACAACTGCTTGAAATGGACCAGACAGGAAGCCAAATGACAGTTAAAGGAAGAGTACCAGTCGGCGAAATGTTTGGAATGGCATCAGAACTAAGGTCAGCAACAGGCGGACGAGGAAGCTCAAGCTTAATAGACCAAACTTTTGAAAGGCTACCAGGCGAACTACAAATAAAAATAGTAAGCCAAATCAGAAACCGTAAAGGCTTAAAGATGGAAGACCAGAGCTCATAAAACCTTTTATTTTATTATTTTTTATTTCTAATAATTTCTGAAAAGACATAAATCTAATCAAAAGAGTCATTGAGTTGTACGATTTTATCGTACAGTTGAAAAGGGGCGGTGGCAAATTGCTACTCTCATTATAGTTATATTAATGTTTTACTGAATTGCCCCCAATTTGTGTAAGTTGAAATTGAGTCGGTTACAAAATATAACCAACTGAATTATATTCATTTATTTCGCTCATATTTATATATAAGTTTAGACTTAATCTTGTTATGGTTAAAAAGTTATTGACTAAGGAAGAAATACTGAAAACTATAGAACTAAATAGTAAAATCATAAAAAATTTAGGCGTTAAAAAACTGACTCTTTTTGGTTCATACGCTAGAGATACTCAAAAAAACAATAGTGATATCGATTTTTTAGTGGAATTTGAAAATAAAAGAGGACTTTTTGATGATTATACAAATCTTCTACATCTTTTTGAAGAAACTTTTGAAAGAAACATTGATTTGGTAAAAAAGAATCTTGTAAGAGAAGAATTAAAACCATATATATTAGGCGGTAAGAAGTATGAAGCGAGAATATAAACTATATCTCACAGATATATTGAATGCGATTGACAAAGTTCAAGATTACACTGAATCTTTAACATTTGAAGAATTCTCCTCAAAACACATAATAATAGATGCAGTTGTAAGAAATCTTGAGATAATAGGAGAAGCGGCAAGCCAGCTTCCTGAAGATTTTAAGAATTCCCATAAAGAAATTGATTTTAGAAAAGTAAAAGATTTTAGAAATGTAATTACTCATAAATATTGGGAAGTCGATAAAGATATTGTTTGGGATATAATTCAGAACAAATTAAACGATTTAAAGGAAAAGATGCAAAAAATTGTATCTAAATAACTATATAAACACTTCAAGCTTTCTAAGTTTTTCAAGTATTTAACTCAGAAAATACACCAGAAAACCATAACATTTTTAAATAGGCGCAAATTTCGAAGCTTACTCTTAAAATTAAGGGTTGGCTATTCACAAAAAAACAAATATATCGGAGGAAAAAACAATGGCAGCAAATAAACCACACTTGAACCTTGTATTCATAGGACACGTTGATCACGGTAAATCAACATCAGTAGGACGATTATTATTCGACTCTGGAAACGTAGACGAACAATCAATGAGAAAACTGAAAGAAAAAGCAGAAGAACTAGGTAAAAAAGGATTCGAATTCGCATTCGTCATGGACAACCTAAAGGAAGAAAGAGAAAGGGGAGTCACAATTGACCTAGCACACAAGAAGTTTGAAACAGAAAAATACTTCTTCACAATAATCGACGCACCTGGCCACAAAGACTTTATCAAGAACATGATAACAGGAGCATCACAGGCTGACGCAGCAGTATTAATTGTAGCAGCAAACGACGGAATAAACTCCCAGACAAAAGAACACGTATTCTTATCAAGAACACTAGGAGTCCAGCAGATAATAATCGGAATAAACAAGATGGACATCTCTGGCGTTGACCACAAGGAAGAACGATTCAACAAAGTAAAAGCTGAAGTATCAGTACTATTAAAATCAGTTGGTTACAAACCAGACGAAATAACATTCGTAGCACTTGCATCACTTCACGGCGAAAACGTTGTAAAGAGATCAGATAAGATGCCATGGTACAAAGGACCAACATTAATGGAAGCAATAAACGAATTAAAACAGCCTGAAAAACCAACAAGTCTGCCATTAAGACTTGCAATCCAGGACGTATACTCAATCACAGGAATAGGAGTGGTACCAGTTGGAAAAGTTGAAACAGGAATAATCAAGATAGGAGACAAAATAATCGCAGTACCTGGACGAGAAGGAAAAGGAGTTCACGGCGAAGTCAAAACAATCGAGATGCACCACGAACAACTTCAGAAAGCTGAACCAGGAGACAACATCGGATTTAACGTAAGAGGATTTGAAAAGAAATCTGTACAGAGAGGAGACGTAATCGGACACGAAACAAACGTTCCAACAGTAGCTACAGAATTCACAGCACAAATCGTTGTACTAAACCACCCAAGCGTCATAACTGTAGGATACACACCAGTGTTCCACTTACACACAGCGCAGATAGCTTGCCAATTCGTAGAAATAGTAAAGAAGATGGATCCAAAAACAGGAGCAGAAATAACAGAAAACAAAGAAATCCTGCGAAACGGAGACTCAGCAATAGTAAGGCTAAAACCAATGCAGCCACTGGTTATCGAAAAGAAATCAGACATACCACAACTATCCAGATTCGCCATAAGGGATTCAGGAGTCACAGTTGCAGCAGGTATGTGCATTGACCTAGTTAAAAAAGCATAAATATTTTTTTATTTTACCTTTTTTGGGTCATGGTAAACTTAGCTTATCATGTGGTAATCACAAAACATAAACATTAAGACGGGAGGAATAAAGAATGCAGAAAGCAAGAATAAAATTAGCAAGTATTGATATTTCAAAAATTAATGATACATGTAAATACATCCAGGATATAGCAGAAAAGACAGGCGTAGAAATACGAGGACCAATACACCTTCCAACAAAGAAGCTCAAAATCACAACAAGAAAAAGTCCATGCGGTGACGGAACTGCAACATGGGACAGATACGAAATGCGTATCCACAAGCGATTAATTGACCTTGGAATTGATGAAAGAGCATTAAGAATGGTTATGAGAGTGCCAATCCCAGAAGGTTTGAATATTGAAATCGAAATGATAGACTCGTAAAACCCGGGTTTTTCTAATATTTTTTTTAAATAATTTTTAAGAACTAACTTTTTCTTATACTAAAGTAATCTCCTTTCTCACTACCTTCTATTCTGACTTGTTTATCTGTAGTATTTAATAATTCTATTGCGTGTGAAGGAAGCAATACTCTTCTTCCATCATCCATAACACAATCAAAACAATTATCGAGTGTTTGCGGTTTTTTTATCCAATCTAAAGCAGCATAAACTCTCAGTTCTTTTCCCTCTTTAATTTTTTTAAAATAGAGTGTCTTATTCAATATTTCTAAATTTATGTTCTCAGTTGAGATTGATGTTCTTTCATAATCATCAGAAAGTGCCTTTTTATCTATCTTAAACGCTAATTTACCATTATAACACACATATCCATCGGTTATTGAAAAATCCTTTAACATATACCTTAAATTATATTGGTTTCTTGTAGCAATAACTGAGATGTATTCTGCAGGTATTTGAAATCTATTACTTACATCTAACTTTCTAATAGGTATACCAATCTGACCAAAATACATATCTAATCTTGTTAAAGTAATCTTATCCATCTTTTTATGAAAACTTAAAATATTTATATATCTTTTGTTACTTATTAGTGATATTACTTAATTTATCTTCAAAATCAACAATTTTTTAAATAAACCCTATTTCTTCACATTGTTAGCGCAAGTAAATTACCACAAACAAAACAAACTTCACTGCCACGATGGCACAATCTGGTAATGCGCTAGCCTTGAGAGCTGGTTTCCGAAAGGATATCTCGGTTCAAATCCGAGTCGTGGCGTACAAAAAACAAGTGGGTTGGCATTTGCTGACTCACTTTTCTTTATTCTTTCCTATTTTTGCTCGAGCTTTTTCCTAAAAAGGTCGGTGTACAAAAAACATGAGGGTTGGTCTTTTTTGATTGACCCTCTTCTTTTCTTTTATTTTATTCGACTTAAAGACTAGCTTTAAATATAAAGAAAGCATATAACTCTTAGTCCAGGGGTGGTCTTTATGAGAGAAGATGAATACTTTGGAGAAGAACAGGAAGAAGACATTTATTCAGTAAAAGAAGTTGAAGAATTATTAAATGATGATGAAGTATCTCTTAGTGAGGAATCCTTTATGATTGGCTACGACGAGGAGATACAGGAAAAGCTGGATGAAAAGCTATGCAAATTCTGCAGGCAATCACTCGATATTGAAGACAGAATCTGTCCAGCATGCGGCACATCAGCACAAAACAGCGCTGAAGTAATGTAATCTTTTTTTATTTTATTCATACTCTAATTTGTAACCTTTAAGTTTCAACTCTGCTAGGTAAGGATACAATAATCCCTGCTTCACAAAAAGGCATCTGTTTGAGACGTGGATAACTTTGTTACTCCATAAAAATATTGGAAACTCTCTGCAAACTGTTGGTCTCTTTGGATCTTTATGAATGCTGCATTTATTGTCTTTTAACGACGGACACGGATTTATATGTAACGAATAATTGTCGTCATCAGTTTTTTTTACAACATCTTTTACAATTAAACTCTCTAATTTCTCTCCTGCTACAACCTCGCTTTCTTCCTTTGTTAAAACAAGATAGCCTTTTCTGCAGCAGTAAGATTTGCACTCCTCAAAACAAAATGTATTCATAGAATTTCTTGCTTCTTTAATCAGTTTTTCACAATTCACTTCTTAAGTATTTTAATGAATGTCTTAATGGTATGTATTATTAAAAAAACAAAGCAATTTAAACAAGACAAAAAAACAAGTTGTAATGGAATTCAACCCTGACGGAAGCCTTAAATTACCAGGAGCGCTTGCAAGAAAAAAAGAGGAAGACAAATCAAAACTTGTTTCTCAAAGATGCATAAAGATAAGACGGGATGTTGTAAGCACTTATGCACCTAAAAAATGCATTCTGCATATAACATTGTCTGATGCAATAACTGACAACCGGTTTATTCAAACTCTTTACGTTTACTTTAACCAGCAGGCATCCACACCAACTATCT
>JAHFPP010000005.1 GCA_023266675.1 Candidatus Woesearchaeota archaeon | reverse complement strand
TTTTTTTGCGCGTAAGCGGAGAACACGTTTGTGACTCCAGAGTCAAATCCGCAGCCAAGCAGAGCCATGAGTCCTTTTTTTCTGAATTTTTCCTGGTACGCCCATTGCCATTTGTATTCAAAATTTGCAATGTCTTTTGGCTCATAATTTGCTGTATCCATATAGTTTACGCCGCAGTCAAGGCATGCGTCCATTATTGTCAAGTCCTGGTATGGCAGTGCAACGTTTATTACAAGTTCTGGTTTTACCTTTTTTATCAGAAGTATAAGCTGCGCTACGTTGTCAGCGTCAACCTGTTCAGTGCGAATCTCTCTTCCTGTTTTTTGTTTTATTTCTTTCTTGATTATTTCACATTTTGAGACTGTGCGTGATGCAAGCGTGATTTCCTTGAAGACTTCTTTTACCTGCGCGCATTTGTGAGCTACTACTGCACCAACGCCTCCGGCTCCAATGATTAAGACTTTTCCTGAATTTGCCATGTTTATTTCCCCCACAGTATTTATTGAATGTTAGTTTTATTTTTTAGCGTAAAGTTTTTTGTATATCAAAAGCTTGAATAGTAGTTTTGCTGCCAAGAAGTCCGGTGCGCTGTTCTCTTTTTTTGGGCAAAGCTCGACGATGTCAAAGCCGACTATATTTTTTGTTTTTGCCACTTCTTTTAGCGTGTTTACAACTTCGTACCAATTGAGTCCTCCAGGTTCAGGCGTGCCTGTTGACGGCATGATTGACGAGTCAAAAACGTCAAGGTCTATTGTAACGTAAACGTTTTTAGATAAAGAGTCTGCAACTTTTTTCTGCCAACCAGATTTACCGGCAATGTCATGTGCAAAGAATACTTTTTGAAGATTATTTTTCTCATTTGCTGCAACGCTTCGTATTCCAACTTGAACGGTTTTTGAAACTTCCTGCGCTCGCCTCATTATGCATGCGTGGTTGTATTTTGAGCCGTGATAATCCTCGCGAAGGTCTGCATGCGCGTCAAACTGAAGTATTGACATGTTCTTGAATTTCTTTGCATGCGCGTATATTGTGCCAACGCTGACTGAATGCTCGCCACCGATTAAAACTACAAACTTGTTTTTGCTTAAGTGCGACTCGACTCGTTTTTTAACTTCTTCAACCATTTTATCCGGTGAAGAGTTTTCTAGGATTGGCTTGTCAATAAATATCTTGTTTGGGTAAAACTCTTCTTTAGTTTCTGCGTCATAGAATTCAAGATTTGGGTAAGCGTCTATTATTGCCTTTGGCCCCTTGTCAGCTCCTTTGCCGTAAGTACTTGTCTTGTCGTACGGAACCGAAAGTATGACTGTGTCTGAGAGATCATAGTTTTTAGAAAACTCTTCAGACTCCTCAAGATATTTTTCCCCCGAACTCATTTTATCCCTAATATATTCTAGTGTCTTTCTACTATTGGAAACAGGTAAGTTGTAAAACAAAGTGATACAATCACTGTTCCGAATTTCTTTTTTGGCACCATGCTTTCAGAGATTAGCATCATATCTTTTAATTCGTAATCGTCTGAGTATCCGTTTGTGTAGAGTTCGCTCAAGCTTTCTTTTAGCTGTTCTCCTGCTTCTTTTTCAGGTAGGTTTCCGTTGTATTCACAAACGAGTCCACCGTATTTTTCGCCAGTTATCTTGTTATGAAGCCAACCGTAGATTATTCCTGCTGTTGCAAGTTTTCCGCGTGGCGCGTTTGCAACTGCCATGATTGATTCCATGACTGCTCCATGAGTTGTTTTTGCAGGCCTTTCTACACGGTTTGCAATTTTTGGTAGAATTGATGAATAGGTCATGATGTTGTACATCTCTATCCCTGCATCTTTTAGTGCTAGGTGATATGACCCTGCGTGGACTGTAATGTCGCTTTCTCCTTTACCTTTTGTGATAAAGTAGTCTTTTGGTATCCTGTTTGATGTTAGGATTCCGCTTGTTGTTAATGCGCTTTGATGTTTCGATTTAAATGTCTGGTTCATTTTCACCCCAAGTTTATGTTGTTTTTATTTTTTTATAAGATTGTGAAGATTTTAAAGTTTTTTTGTTTAATGATTTAGAAATTAATGAGAAGACTGATTCATGCATTCGTGCTACTGCGCCAGCATTTTTATTGAGTATAATTTTTTGCATTTTTTAATATTAATAATCCCATTCCTCTCAATTAATTACATACTGAATAATAATCTTTTTAGAATATTTTTTTAAGTATTTAAACATATCGATTTTGAAAAAGTATGAAACATTGAAAGAGAATGGATGCAATAAAAAGTTTTATTAAGAAACAAGGTTATAGTTAGCTTAATGATTGAAAAAGAGGGTGTTAATGAGTATTCTGTATTAGAGATTAATAGTATATATAGTGAACTTGGTTCATCTTATAAAGGTATTTTAGACTCGGAAGCAATTAGAAGATTAGAGGAGAAAGGACATAATGTCATATCAGAAAAGAAAGAAATCGGAATAATCTTTGAGTTCCTGAAATACTTTCTAAATCCGCTCATACTCATCCTTTTGTTTGCAGCTGGCATGTCATTTTATTTTGGACAGACTATTGACGCAGTCATAATATTCCTTCTTGTAATTTTTAGCATTCTGCTTGATTTTGTTAAGGAGTATGATGCCAGAAACTCAGTGAAGAAACTTCTTGACTCGGTAAAAACAACTGCAACAGTCATCAGAGGCGGAGAAAAGAAAGAAGTTAACGTAAAATATGTTTGCGTTGGTGACGTTATTTTTTTAAGTTCCGGTGACCTTGTGCCTGCTGACGCAAGAATAATATCTTCAAAAGACCTCTTTGTTAACCAGTCGGCGCTTACAGGTGAGTCCTACCCGTCAGAAAAAACTGAGAAAGTTCTGACAGAAAAATTTTCATCAATTTCAGAACTTACAAATATAGTATTTTCAGGTACAAGCGTCGTGTCCGGCCAGGCAACTGCAATAATCTTGAAAATAGGCAAAGATACAGAGTTTGGAAAAATTGCGTCGCACCTTCTAAAGAAAGAATCAAAGTCAGAGTTTGAAATTGGAATATCCAATTTTGGCTACCTCATCATGAAGATAATGATATTCATTGTTATGTTTATCTTCCTTTTCAATTCGCTTATGCACAAGAATATTCTTGAGGCTTTCATGTTCTCAATTGCAATTGCAGTTGGAATAACGCCTGAACTCTTGCCAATGATAATGTCAGTGACTATGGCAAAAGGCTCAAACAACATGGCAAAGAAAGGAGTGATTGTGAAAAAACTAAATTCCATACCAAACCTTGGAAGCATGGATATTCTTTGCACAGACAAGACAGGCACACTCACTGAGGATAAAATCTCGCTTGTAAAATACACTGACATAAAAGGCAAAGAGTCAGATAAAACATTGCTTTACGCATACTTAAACAGCTTTAACCAAACAGGCATTAAAAATCCTCTTGACGACGCCATTTTGAATTACAAAAAAATTGATGTTTTGTTGTACAAGAAGATTGACGAGATACCTTTTGACTTTCAAAGAAAAAGGATGAGCATAATAGTTCATGGAAAAGACAAAAAGAGAATAATGATAACAAAAGGCGCTCCAGAAGAAGTTATCAAGTGCTGCAGCAAGATATCAGCAGGCAAGACACAAAAGATTGACAAAATAAAAGAAAATGCTGCTTTTGATTATTATCAAAAACTAAGCAAAGACGGGTACAGAGTTCTTGCAATAGCAGTTAAAGATGTTGATGCCAAAAATAAAGTTTACAAAAAAGAAGATGAAAAAGATTTGGAGCTTATTGGATTTGTCGCTTTTCTTGACCCCGCAAAAGAAGACGTCAAGGATGTGCTTTTGCACCTTGAAGAGATTGGCGTTGAAATAAAAGTTATAACTGGCGACAATGAGCTTGTAACAGAGAAAATTTGCAGAGATATCGGCCTTAAAGTAAAAGGTGTGATGACAGGCAAAGAATTGGCAACACTAAATGATGATGCGCTAAAACACAGAGTTGAGAATACAACTATTTTTGCCAGGTTCTCGCCTGAGCAGAAAAACAGGATAATAAGCGTTTTAAAATCAAACAACCACGTCGTCGGCTACATGGGTGACGGAATAAATGACGCGCCATCGCTTAAGACTGCTGACGTTGGGATATCTGTAAACAACGCTGTTGACGTCGCGAAAGACTCTGCGGATATTGTGCTTACGCAAAAAAGCCTTAGAGCGCTAAAAGAAGGCATTATTGAGGGCAGGAAGGCATTTGGCAACACAATGAAGTATATCATGATGGGGTTATCATCGAATTTTGGAAACATGTTCTCAGCAGCAGGCGCAATACTCTTTTTGCCGTTTTTACCAATGCTTCCAATACAGATACTGCTTATTAATTTCATTTATGATTTTTCACAGATAACAATTCCAAATGATAAGGTAGACAGTGAGTGGGTGAAGCGACCAAAGAGGTGGAACCTTAAGTTCATCAAGAGATTCATGTATGTTTTTGGACCTCTAAGTTCACTATTTGATTACCTGACATTTTTTGTGCTGTTTTTTGTATTCTCGTTTAGCGCAAAGAGTTTTCAGACGGGATGGTTTTTGGAGTCGCTTGCCACACAGACGCTTGTGATATATGTGATAAGGACAAAGAAGATACCTTTCCTTCAAAGCTCGCCTAGCAAGTACCTTTTAATCAGCACAATGCTGTGCGTTGCCATTGGATGGATGCTGCCATACACCCCACTTGGAAAACTTTTTGGATTTGAACCATTGTCAATTATGATACTCTCAGTTCTTGTTGGAATAGTGCTTTTATACCTTGTTGTTATTGAGATTGCAAAAAGGATATTTTACAAGTATAATGATTTTTAAAAAAAGTTAATATGAGATTTGTTAAACTAATTATATTAAGAAAACCATGTCTTCAAGCGCGGACACATCAATATCTGTTTTATTTATCTCTGCATCTTTTAGAAGAAGCTTCTTGATTTCTGCGTCGCTTAATCGTGAAGGTGGTTGATAAAGCCCGCTTTGAGGAGTTTTTCCAAAAATGTCATCAACAGAAAATCTTTCTTTTAACTCTTTGTTCTCATCAAATGTGCAATACGCAACTATTCGAATATCTCCTCTTTTAACAACAGGCTCTTTTTTTAACATGGATTTTTCAGCTAAAATTCGTTCTCCATTATAAATTTCTCTTGAAAAAGCCATATCCACGGCTTCCTGTAATGAATTTGATTTTAAACTATATGACATACTAGAAGACATACATTCACTGAGAGGAATTATAACATCTATATTAAAATAATCCATTGTACTAACAAGAAAATAAGAGTTATTTAAAAAACTTTCTGTTATACTTACTAATAAGTAGTTATAAATAGTAACATATCAAATCACAACGTTTTTATAATTCAAATTAAAGAAAGAGTTTTATGGGAAGAAACACTAAACCGATACCAGCAAAAGTCATGGCAAGAATCCTTGAAGAGTGCGGCGCACACAGGGTTTCCAAGGATGCTGCGGAGAAGCTTGCCGACGCTGTACATGAAAAGGCAAATGAAATCTGCGAGCAGGCAGTAAAGATAGCAAAACACTCAGGAAGAACAACTGTGAATGACGGCGACGTTCGGCTTGCAGTGAGAAAGAAATAGTATTGACAAAGTTTTTTAAACAAAAACATTTTTCTAAAAAGTTAGTCCGCGGGCAAGTAGCGTAATCCGGTTATCGTGCCTCGCTGGCAGCGAGGAGACTCCGGGTTCAAATCCCGGCTTGTCCATTTTTATTAAATTATTAGAGAATTATCTGTAATTATCTTTTTTCTTAAAGCATTCATCGCAGTACACTTCAGGAAAACGAGGTTTGAATGGAAGAACGAATTTCTTTCTGCAAAGACAGCAGCGTAGGCTTGTGTCTCTTTTTCTGGCGTTTCCCTTCTTTTTTTCAATATTAAAGTTTATGTGGCTGTTAAGTTTTTTATAGTTGTTTTTAGAGTAAACAACCTGTTTTTTGACATCGTCCTTAGCTTGCGTTGCTGAATCTTTCTCCATGAGATAAAGAATTGAATAATAGTTTAAAAATTATACTGTTTTTAGTTAGAAAATATTAAAGCCCGAAAGCCTTCTCGAATTCTTTCATCTCTTTTAACTTGTGCGCAAACTCGTAGCCCTTATTGGTTATTGTTATGTAGTCATAGTCTCCTTTTTTGATTTTCTCAACAAGCTCTTTTGATACAAGCTCTTCAAGATACAGCTGCATCTGCCCGTGCGCAAGGTTGGATTTGTACATCAAGTGTGTCGGTTTTATGCTTCCGCCCTTGTTTACTATGGACTCAAGCATGTCACCAATGATGTCAATTCTTGTTCTTTTTGTAGCCACTCTTTAGCACCGTTAAAAAAGTTGTTAATATACCAATGTACCCTATAAGCTGTGTTAATTCTGCAGCCACATATATTTCCGGATTGAATCCGATGAGGATGAAGAGTATCTGACTAAACGCAATTGTTACAAAGCTTATAGTCATGAGGATAGTTGAGAAATGTTTCTTGTCAACATAATTTGTTAGATACTGTATTAAAATCAATATTAACAGTATGAATGATACTGTGTGAAAGACGTAATAGGATGAATAGCTAAAGTATGCCAAAGCAACCAATAACGAGACTATGAGGAAATGATTTTGCTTTGTCTGCTTATGGTATAACGAATACAGCACATACAGACCAACTAATGTCAGGATTCTATAAAGCAGAAATCCAAGGAAGAAAAGTATATCCGATGATTCTACCGTTTGATAGGTTAATACCATAAGCCCAACCTGCCTTGTTTCAACCTCGTTATAGTTTATTGAAAAGTTCATCAATATTTTAAAGATGAATGAGAGTGCAAGAATACCAAATGAGATTGCAAGGTAAAGATAGTTCTCATTCTTTTTTATTTTATAGTATCTTAGACTAAAAAATGCGACAAGCGCGAGTACAAAAACACTCACTAAGTCGATTAATATGGCTTCGCCATAAAACCATTTGGGGCTGTATACCAAATGAAGCATTTATTACCACCTGAAATTTGTTGAACAATATAATAAGGGATATAATATGATAATAAAAGTTGAGTTATAAAGCTTATGAAGGTTGATTCTTTAAGTCGCTTTCACATCATTAAAAAGGAAGTTCTTCTTATGTTTATTATCCCCAACAAAATGGATAATATACCAGAGGAGGTGGTTTCCATGACCTAAATCAACTAGCTTCCATTTGTCCCTAAGCTTGGGACTTTTTTATTTTTTTGATTAAGTCGGTATTTATTTTGAAAAAAGATAGAATGTATAAAAAATCCATAAAAAGATAAGATAAAAAATAAAAAAAGCTTTTATTCAAAACTTAACGCTTGGTGCTTTTTCTGAGCCGCTTTCTGCTTCAAATGATGTTTTAGTTGAAAATCCGAACATTCCTGCAACAAGATTTGACGGGAAACGCCTTACATTGATATTGTATGCTTTTACTGCCGCGTTAAAATTGTCTCTTTCAACTTTGACCCTGTTTTCAGTTCCTGCCAGTTCATCCTGAAGTGATAGGAAGTTTTCAGTTGCCTTAAGCTGAGGATAATTTTCAACGTTGATGTTAAGCGACCTATATGCCTGTAATTGTGCGTCTACTTTTGCGTTTGCTGCATCAAGCTGTGCTGGTGTTGTTGCTGCCTTTACTTCTGCTGCTGCAGCTACTGCGCCAGTTCTAAGCGCTGCAATCTGTGTCTGTGTTGTTTGTTCAAACTTGACTGCTCCCTGCACTGTTGATACAAGGTTTGGTATAAGGTCTGCCCTTCGCTGGTATGCTGACTGCACGTTTGCCCACTTCGCATTCACATTCTCGTCGTTACTAACAAGCGAGTTGTATGTTCCTGCAAACCAGCCTATTAACATAAGCACAAACAGAATTATTACTCCAATAATTATCCATGTCTTATTTGCGCTAAAAAAATTAGTTTCTTTTTTTGCCATTTTTTTCTCTCCTCCAGTTCATTGTTTATTTTTTCTTTTTAAAAGCTTTATCCTTGTTTGCTGCATTATGCGCTGCTTCAATTATCTTTTCAATTTCTTTGTCATCAAGCCAAAGCCCGTTGCATTTACGGCAAGTGTCAATTATGATTTCATGCTTTTTTATCTTATCCATGCCTTTGTTACATCTTGGACAAATAAGTATCGGCTCTCCAAACTTTGTCTTTCCTTTAATTTCTTTTTTCATTTCTTCTCTTGATTTTTTAAAAAAGTTAAACATGTTTACCAACTCCCTCCACCGCCGCCTCCCCCAAACGACCCTCCTCCAAATCCTCCAAAACCGCCTCCGCCAAAGCCTCCTTTGCCTCCTCCCTTTAATAGTTCTGAGACAAGTATTGCTGCAAAGAAAAGATTGTCATCTTTTTTCTTTCTTGCCGCTGTTCGGATTAATGCAGAGATTAAGGAAATTAAGATGAATATTGCGAAGAATACCATCAGCGGACTTACCTGAAAAGTTGTTAATGGCTCTTTGACATAATATTCTGACGCTGTATCATTTAGTAATACGCTTTTTATTGCAAGCGTTGAAGAGTAGAGCCCTGTGTAATAATCTCCCTGCTTAAAACTTGGAACAAGGTAAGTTCTTCCTATTCTTGTTATCTTTGCGTCATTAAATATTGGCTCAAGTCCTCGTCCAACTTCAAAGCGGTATTTTCTGTCTTCAACTGCGATTAGAATCAAAAGTCCGTTGTTTTTTGTTGCGTCTCCAAGTTTTCCTTCAGCAACTTTGTATGAAAAGTCCTCAATTGGCATCCCATCTAGTGATCTTACTGTTAGAATCGCAACTTCTGCTTCTCCGCTTTTAAATATCTGCTCAAGCTCTTTTGAGATTGCTGAATTCTGTTCTGAAGTGAGAATGCCTGCGTAATCATTAACATAATTTGTGAGTTTAATGTCTTCAGGTTTTTCTGCTGAAACAAGGTATATTAGGTTAAATGATAGTAAAAAAAGAACTGCAAAAAAAAGAATTTTTTTGTTCATTATCTAAATTATTTGATTGTTATTTAAAAAACTATGTGATAAAATAGAGAAAAAGAGATTTATTATCTGTGGTATTTTCTGTTGCCAATGATCATATACGCTCTGTATACCTGCTCGATTAGAAAAAGCCTTGCCATTTCATGGGTGAAAGTCATTTTGGAAAGAGATATCCTGGTTGACTTCAATTTTAGGGAATCATCAATGCCATCATGCCCGCCGATAATAAAAGTGAGTGTGCCCTCTTGTTTTTTTATAAGTTCTGAAAAACTTACTGATGAATATTCTTTTCCATTCTCGTCAAGCGTAAACGTGTTTGAACCAAGGTAGTTAGTAAGTTTCTCCGCTTCCTTTTTTACACCCTCATCTTTCAACTCAACAATTTCAACTTTAACAAAAGGAGTTAATCGTTTTAAGAATTCATTTATTCCAGTTGTGATATGAGATTCCTTTACTTTTCCGACACATATTATTCTTATTTTAGATGCCATAAGAGTAAGAGTTTGTTTCTATATATAAATATTGAAGAATGACTAATTAAGTGTTCTCTCAAATCTTGGGCATAAATATTGTATTGAAGATGTATCAATATAGTTCGCAGATGGGTTCATTGCGGTTTTTATTCGGTTACTTCCATTAATTCTCTCTGCAACAACCACTTGGTATCCTGAATGAATATTTCGCCCTTTATCAAAAGCGATATTCATGGCAGTAGCAGCAAGTTCCAACGCATCTTCAATTGATGGAAGCGAAGTAGGAGAGTTTCCGTGAAGCATCTTAAAAAGATATTCACTGGAGTAAAAAGTTGATTTTTGGCCTATAACCATAAATGGCTGTTTATCCAAAACTCGAGAATGGCTTATTCTTAAAATATCTGGCAAAGATTTTTCAGATAATCTTAGAACACCAACATCTTCATTTATACTAACAGTGGATCGAAGATATAAACCTACAGCATTATACTTATCTTTTAATTCATGTGGAATATTTTGAAGTTTCCTTTTAAACTCAGACAGAGGCTCATAATTAGCATCAAGATTAAGTCCACTGAAAAAAGGATCTGTTAATAAGTCAAAAATATCCGGGAATTCTGATAAATGTTTTTTGTCAATATTTGATGTAACAAGAATAGGGAGTTCACAGATTGTACCAAAATAGATTCCTGATTTAAGGAGAGCTTCTCCGTTAGATTCAGTTAAATGTAATAAATGACTAATTCTTGGTTTTTTCCCTTCTCTTTGAGGAGTATAATCACTTACGAATACTGCACCTTCTTTTGCCTGTACTCCTATTAATATTGACATAATGATGAAGAATTAGTTATGGTTTATAAATTTTACTGTTATTACTACTAATAAGATACAAAATATATAAATTTTATTAGCAAAGTTTTTTAAAAAAAAGAAAGTTTTAGAGTTTTATGACGGATTTTAAGTACATGGTTGCGCCGCTTGAAGATTACTCCTGCCAGGCATTCAGAGCACTATGCTACAAATACGGAGCAGACCTGACGTTCACTGAGATGGTAAGAGTTGCAGGACTCACACGAAACAACAAGTCCACATGGGCGCGCCTGACAGTTGATAATGATACGCCAACGCAGATACAGATACTCGTTTCTAAAGATGATGTTTTAAAAAAATTCCTAAAAGATTTCTCGCCAAACGGTAAAGGGTTTACAGGATTTAACTTTAACCTTGGGTGCCCTAGCCCAAAGATAATAAACACAGGGCAGGGCTGCGCACTTATAAAGAGGACAAACAAGATAAAAACGCTTACAAATATCGTCAAAGACCACGGATACAACGTGAGCCTTAAAATGCGCCTTGGAATGAATAGGTTTGAGAAAGAAAAAAAAGTATATTTGAATCTTATAAACAACGTTGAAGCTGATTTCTATGTAGTGCACGCAAGACACGGAGGAGAGAAGTATTCTGAAAAAGCAGACTGGAGTGCATATACTGATTGTGTGAAAACAGGGAAAATGATTATTGCAAATGGAGACGTAAAAACAAAAGAGGATATACAAAGGCTAAAAGAGATTGGAGTCAAAGGGGCAATGATTGGGCGAGCTGCCGTAACAAATCCTGCGATATTCAACATGATGAAAGGAAAAGAAGTTCCAGATATTAATAAGTTAAGAGAAGAATTTCTTGAACTTTCACGAAAGTTTGAAACTAACCAGAAATATGTTGACAACGTAAACAAGTACATTGGACGGGAAGAAACTTCCAAAGACAGAATGATTGAGCCATAAGCTTTTTAAGTACGGCGAATTTTTAATAAGAATATCAGTGGGCCTGTAGCATAACCTGGATAGTGCGGCCGGCTTCGGTGCAAAATATTTGCGAAGCTACCGGTTGACGAGGGTTCAAATCCCTTCTGGCTCATTTATTATTTTTAAAAAAATTGATTTTGTTTTAAAAATCAATCCTCTTTTGATTAAACTTTTGTAAAAGTTTAGTGACAATCAACTTCTGGCTCATTTTTTCAATTCTTCCTGTTTTTGCTCGAGCTTTTTATTAAAAAGGTCGGTGACAATCAACTTCTGGCTCATTTATTTATTATTTTAATTATTTATTTTCTGCTTCTAATTATAATTAGGTAATCACTTTTTAGTAAAGAAGAATTTATATATTGTGTATGACTCGCTATTAAGAGTTGAATACATATGTCAAACAAAGAACAGATATTCCACAAACCGAAAGCCAGAGAGATTAGTGAAGGCAAGCCTGAAAGAGTTATTGTAAAGAGTATTGATGAAGCCGTAGAACTTGCATCAAGACAAGACTCGTTTGGAAAGCTAATTCTTCCAAGAGATGTACTAATAATTATTGATGCAAAAGAACAGTATTTAGTTCCTGAAGAATATACCAGTTATAAAGTGAATAAAAAGAAAAGAGTAAATGAGGATGATGAATCAGATAATAAAAGTGGATTGGATGAAGAGAGAATTTATTTTACAAGAAGCGCTGCAAGCAGAAAATTTATGAAGCACGGCGAGGAAATCTATTTCCCAAGATTCCACAGTAAAGATGAAGCTGTTAAGGCAATGAGAGACACCGGAAAAATCCCAAGAGACCTGTTAAAAGAAAGATTCAGTCAAGTTTCAGGTCCTCGCGCTGCAGTTTCATACATGCCTATTTTTGGAAATGACGGAAGAAAAAGAAAGTTTCATTTAAATGAGATAATTGAAGGCACAAAACTATATGGTTATATCATGCGTCAAGGATTCCCTGTTAAAATTGAGTTATACCAAGATGCGAAGAGAGTAGATATTGAAGGAGCGATAGCTAGAGTTACTGTCCCTTCAAGAATTCCACACAGAGAGAATTATAAATTCAATTTATACGGGATACCTGTAATAAATGATGATTCAAAATATGCTCTTTCGATGTCATTAATTTCAAACCATTTATGTACTGATGTTCAACATCGCGATAGATTCACCTGGGATTACGGAAAAGAAAATTCAAAATTATTCAATTGGGATGCACATGACATAGCGGGTTATTACTTGACACTTGACCATTTTTCAAACCCAAGATCAAAAGTTAGAAATAAAGTTCCATTGGAAATGTCAATTATTCCAATGCCTGCACAACTTCTTGTAGATATTCATGAAATAATGAGATATCAAACATTAGTTTATACTAAGGAAACCAAAAATCAAGAAAAAGCGAAGTTATATCCTTTGAACAATGCAGAGATAGAAATCGGACTCCAAAAGGCAGTTCCGCTTTTAGGTCACGATGCAACGCTTGTCTCATACAAATCACGAGACGGCAACCTTAGAGATTACCAATTTAGAATTCCGTTCTAGTACTGACTTTTAGATTTAATTAAGAGCAATATTTTTAAATAAAACAATTATCTTAGAAATCAAGGTGATTATTGATGGCTGGAGAATTTAAAAGAAGTTGGAATCTGACAAAGTTAACGTTAGAGGTTATTAGGCAAGACAAGGAATTAATTGCTTTTCCAATCCTTGCAGGAGTATTCTCATTATTATTCATATTAGCTATGATTTTTCCTATGTTATTATCATTTGTTGGCCAAGACAGAATGCCATTGTTTTTTGGTATGACAAGTTTTGTCTTAATATTCATAATTTATTTAGGGCTTGCATTCATTGCAACATTCTTCAATGTCTGCGTTGTGTATACTGCTAAAAAACGGTTTGAAGGTGGAAACGCAACTTTTAGCGAGACTATAAAGTTTGCATTCACAAAAATTCATTTGATATTTTACTGGAGCATAGTTTCAGCAGTAGTTGGACTGATACTTCGAATAATAAATAATATTGCCGAAAGGATGGGCGGAATTGGAGAACTAATAATCAGGATAGTCAACTCACTTCTTGGCGCTGCCTGGAGTATGATAACAATATTTGTTGTTCCTGGAATGGTATATCACGGTTACGGACCTATTGATGCTATTAAAAATTCTGCAAAGAGTTTCAAAAAAACGTGGGGAGAGAACCTAATAAGAATGTTTGGATTTGGAGTTATGGAAATGATATTCTTTGTACTTGGTGTTATTATCGGAATAATGCTGCTGTTTACAAGCGCCGTATTTGGCCCTATTGCAATTATAATGTCAGTATTGCTAGTTGTTGTATATTTTGTCGCTGTTGGCGTTTTCTTTGCGCTAGCAAACAATATTTACAGCACAGCGCTTTATGTCTACGCGGAGAAAGGAAAAATTCCAAAAGGATTTACTGATGAAGTCATGGGCAAAGCATTTGTAAAACATGAGAAGAGGTAGTCATTCCACTGTTACCTGAATGAGATATTGATACTTAACAACAGTTTCTTTATTTTTGGATTATATATCCTTCAAATATGTTGCTTTCTGTTGTATATCTGATAAATCCTAGTTTAGAACCATCTTTTAAGGTATAGGTGTTTCCTTCTGCAATTTTATTTGTTAATTCACCATTAACCATCGCAAGTAGTGTTGCAGGATATTTATTAGTTTCAACAAATTTGATATAGTATGGTTTTCCAGCCATAGTGGAGTTTATTATATTCCCGTTTTCAAATCCGATTTTGAAAATAAAGATAGGTTTATTATAATTATAATTTATTGGGAAATGAGCCGTTTCTATTTTCTCTCCTGTTCTTAAAGTGCAAAAACAATTATATGTTAAACTTCCAATCTCAACTCTATAATCTAAATATTCTGTATATTTAATACACGCAGTACTACATTTTAATTTAACAGGATTTGGCACTTTAGGAATTGGAATGTGGGTAAAGTAGTAAAAAAGAAACCAATTACCGATAAGAGTTATAACCACTAAAACGATTATCCAAAACAGATATTTTGAAATTATACCCTTATTTCTTGTATTACTTTTCTTTGCCATTTTAATCATACCTTTCGAAGGTAAAAGAATCAGCAGTTATCTTCCAAATCTTTTCTTGGTTTGATTGAAAAACGATTTCAAATATATGCTCGTTATGTACTTTTATGTGAGTCAATCGATCAAGATTATCAAAAGGATACTTATCATCTACATATTTAATTATTGATTCATCGAATTTAGCATTTTTTAATGTTAATTTACCATTTTTCTTACCTTGAAACCAGTAAGTGTCTATGTGAATTACTATTTCCAACTCATTATCTGTTTTTTTAATCTCATAAATTATTGAATCATGAAATTTGTGATTTTCATCAATGTCTAATTCTTTATCCATTAGTTAACCTCTCAAATATTCTAATAAATTTTCATATCTTTATATCCATCACCAGTATTAGTTCTTATAATAATTTCTTTTTTTGCTGTTGTTATGATGTAAGAGAAAAAACTGAATATCGGTGAGGTTTTTGATTTTCCAGATCTATAAGAGGTTGGATCATGATTGTTAGGATCGGCTTCATGGTGGTCATCAGGACCATTGATCGGATCTGAGTTGGGTTTTGGCCCAACTCGACCACTTTTTTTCCATTCTTCAACCTGTTTTAGTTTATTCTTATCATAAATTCGGTCGTTAATATGTCGATATGGCATACCTTGATGTGGGTCATTCTCTTCCCAAGTTTCAAATTCATTATCATTCTCCCTAAACCACTTCTCTCTTCCGTCTCCGAAAACATCTTTCTTTGTCCAATCACTCCACCCAACATCACTCGCTTTATCGCTTTGCTCAACATTAATACCGACTGGTACGTCAACTGGTGGATTGTAAGGATTAATATATGGATTTTCAACTGGAAATTTGAATAAATCTCCAAAAGCGTCACCAAAAGGTAATGCAATTTCGTGTCCTGTCGGGTCTATATTTTTTATTGGATTATTTCTTTCAAAACTATACCTATTCAAACTCTGTGGGTCATAAACATTTTGTATCAAGGTATCAGGCTGTTCAAACATAGCTAAGTTAGGGTTATATCTTCTCGCTTTAAAATCAATATCACCCACTACTGAATCATGTTCTTTTCCCTCATAGCCATAAGGTGTTATTGTCATCCCATCAACTGAATTTCCGTAGGGGTCGTAACTTTTATTTTCGACTAACGCCCCATTTTCATCCGTAACTCCAACTATTGAACCTTTCTGATCAAGTATAAAGAAATATTTTGAACCATCTGGATTGATTTGTGCTATTAACTGACCTTCAAAATAAGCAAATTCAAAATTGAATGTTCCCGAAGAATTAACTAGTCTCATATACTCTTTATCAAAATAATAGATAGTTCGATTTTTGACATAATCATGCTTAATTGCAACTCTATCTTCTGTAGGGTCAAAAGTATATTCATAAAGAAGTGTTCCACTAGCATTTGAGCCAGTATATATCTTCGATAACTGGTTAAGTCCATTATAAACACGAAAATATCCATCTCCACTTTCTAAATTGCCATTACCATCAAAAGTAAGAGCAGTTTCTATAGCTAAAGTTAACGGCAATAGGGATATTAAGAATATGATAAAGACCAGAGTCTTAAAGTTAAACCTCATTTAAACCCCCGTTCAAAAAATAACTTTAATTATTAATTATCTAATACTTATATATAAATTATAATGGTAAATTATTATATGAATAATGGTGTTATTTACAAGTGTTGTCTTTGACACTATTGATTTAATTAGTTTGATACTTCTGATAGGTTCATATTTTATCGTTATAAAATTAACTAAAAAAACAAAAGATAAAGGTATTATTCAGAATCTTCGATTTTTATTATATGAAAACCGAACTGTGTTTTTACTGGACCGATGATTTCTCCTTTTTTGCCATTAAAGCATGCTGTCTCAAACTCTTTTACCATCTGTCCTTTACCAAACCAGCCAAGATTTCCGCCTTTTTTTCCTGAAGGGCAGATTGAAACTGATTTAGCGACTTCTTCAAACTTCTTGCCGTTTTTTACGTCATAAAGCGCAACTCTAGCGCTTTCTTCGGTTTTTACAAGTATATGCGATGCGTTTACTCTTTTCATTTTACCACCTTTCTTATTAATTGCATTTTTTTGACTTGCAGCTTTTTGAATCCGTGCATGAACTGCATTTGCCTTCAACGACTTCCTTTCTCATAATTTTGTAAAGAAAGTACATACCAGATATTCCCACAAAGACAAATAGTATTGTTTCAATCATTTTTATCCAAACCCAAGCAATAGTCCGCCTCTATATATTATTAACGCAAAAACCCATCCAAGAGTAAGTGTATACGCTGCAAGCATGAGTGCAATCATCCATGAACCAGTCTCAGTCTTTATTGTTGTTATTGTTGCAACGCAAGGAATATAAATTAAAGTCATAACCATGAATGCGTACGCGGATAGTGGCGTGAACATTCCATGGATAACACCTGTCAAATTTCCTTCTGAGACGCCATAAATCGTGGCAAAAGTGCTGACGACAACTTCTTTTGCGACAACACCAAATATTAATGCTACAGCTGCCTGCCAAAAACCAAACCCGAGAGGTGCTAGTATTGGTGCAACAAATTTTCCTATCTGCCCTATTAAACTGTCTTCTGATGCGTATGCAACTCCAAGTGGAAGATTTGAGAAGAACCATACAACAATGCTTGCAGATAGTATCAGTGTTCCTGCTTTATAGATGAACTGTTTTCCACGTTCCCATGTGTGAATAACTGCGCCGCTAAGTGTTGGAAGCCTGTATGGAGGTATCTCAAGGATTAAGTCAGAGGTCTCATTTTTGAAGAAAAATTTTTTGAATAACAGTCCCGAGGATATTGCAAGGAGTATGCCTAAAAGGTAAAGCGAGAAAAGAATCAGTCCCTGATACTTTATAAAAAATGCTCCGACAAATAAAATGTAGACTGGAAGGCGTGCAGAACATGACATGAAAGGTATTATTAATATTGTAAGCAGCTTATCTTTTTTGTTGTCAAGGCTTCTTGTAGACATGATTGCAGGGACGTTGCATCCAAATCCGAGGATTAATGGAATAAATGATTTTCCATGAAGGCCTATTTTATGCATAAGCTCATCCATTATAAATGCTGCCCTTGCAAGGTATCCAAAATCTTCAAGAAGTGATATCAAGAAAAACATTATGAAGATGTTTGGCAAAAACACAATAACTGACCCAACGCCGCCGATGATGCCATCAGATATTAGTGAGCCAACCCATGCAGGAAGCTGAGTTGATGCAATCCATACTGACGTGATTTTGGCAAAAAATGACACGCATAATTCGATTAATCCTACAAAAGGCTTTGCAAAAGTAAATGTCATCTGAAAAACAATGAAGATTATGAGAAGAAAAATTGGAATTCCAACATACTTATTTGTCAACACCTTATCCAGCCTGTCAGACCTCGACTCCCTGTTAATATTTATCCGCTTAAGCGACTCTTTTACAACACCTGCGGCAAGACCATGCTTTTTGTCTGACATCACAGTATCATAATCGTTTCCAAATATTTTTCTCAAGTGCCTTTTTATTTTTTCAAGCTCTCGCTTAAGATTTGAAGCATTGTCAAGGTTAAGAACCTCTTTTGAGATTAACTTGTCGTTTTGTAAAAGTTTTACCGAAAGAAGCCGCGGCGTATAATTTTGAAATGATATCTTGTCGTTTTTTATTATCTCCTCAACTTTTAAAAGGTGCTCTTCAAGCTCGTCTCCATAATTTAATTTTAGATTTGATTCTCTTTTTTTCTTAGCTGAGTATGCAATCATTTTTTTCATGAATCCACTACATTCGTCTTTATTTTTTGCGTCGCATACATTGACAGGAACGCCAAGCTTGCTTTCAATGCTTTTTGGATTGATGATTATTCCTTTTTCTTTTGCAAGTTTATCCATGTTTATCAGAATTACAACACTTGATATATGTTCAAGGACCTCGAAAGTAAGAAACAGATTTCGCTCAAGATTTGTTGCATCAACAATGTTAATTGTGATATCTGGTTTTTCGTTTATAAGAAAATCCATGGTTATCTGCTCTTCTTCAGAGAATGAAGTCAGACTGTAAGTTCCTGGCAGGTCTATAAGCTCTATCTTTCGACCATTAAAATTAAAGTTGCCTGTCTTTTGCTCAATGGTTTTTCCTGGCCAGTTTCCTACATGCTGATTTGCGCCAGTTAATGTGTTAAATAGCGTTGTTTTTCCGCAATTTGGATTTCCGGCCAGAGCAATCTTTAAAGTTCTCATTTTTTCAATCCTGATTTGCAAATGAATATGTTTTTAGCCTGCTCTCGTCCTACGGCAAGTTTTGAGTCAAGAACTTTTAGTATGATAGGCCCGCTTGAATCGTTTTTTATCATCTCAACGGTTTTTCCCTTTAAAACACCAAGGGAGCAAAGCCTGTGCTTTACATTATCACCGCATACAACAGAATCTATTTTCACCTTCTTTCCTTCAGGTATATCAGAAAGCTTCAGGCAGATTTCTTTCATACAATAAAGTAGTGGATAGTGGTTTATAAAGATTTAGTTCGACAATTTTTTGAGTAAAAAAAAGTTAGTAAGAACAGAGCTAATTCATAAATGAATTCATTTAAAACAATTAGAAAAAAATTATAAAAAAATAAAACTAAAACTTCTTATTTGAGAAATTAAACATTTTCTCAATTGTTACGTCAGATGGTGCAACATTGTTTCTGTCAATAGGAACGTCAACTGGCTCTCTTTTTTCAATCTTTTGAGTTGATGGCTCAGGTTTTTTCAGGTAAAGGGTTATCTGGTTGCTTAGTTCCTTAACTTTGTTATTTGCTTCGTCAAGCGCTGTTTCCATCTTGTTTTGCCGTGCAATCAGGTCATTGATTTTCTGCACAATCATAGCAACTTCTTGGTCTTTTTCAGCTTTTAATTTCATAACTGCTTCTTTTGACACAGAATCTTCTTTTGGTGATGACGCTTGAGCTGATTGAGGTGATTCCTCTTTTTTTACGGATTCATTGACCGCTGGCGTTTCTCTGGCTTTTTCTTTCAGTTTTTCGTATTCTTTTGGGTCAAAACTTTCATCTGCCTTTCGCGTGTACATGAATGTTGAAGCCTTGCCTACATCTCCCCAATTGTCTTCTTTGAATATGTTTTTTAATGGTCCGTCTCGATGCATAATGATTACCTCGGTTTTTTTTATTTAGTATAAGATTTGTCTCTTAGATAAATTCAAAGGATTTGCATTTATAAATTTTGCTATTTAAAAATAGTAAGACGTTTAATACATGATTAACTGAGATTTGTAAGTTAAGCAGAAGTTGGGTAATTTGAGATTAAGACTAGAAAAATATATAAACTAGAGAGTAATAACAAAATTATGTCAGAACAAAATTTAATAGAAAGAATAAATGTTTCAGATTTAGATTTAAATGATATTAAAGGTTGTTATGATCCTTCTAAAGCAGGATTTGATGTTAATAAATATTTAGCGTTATCTGGTAAAAAACAAGAAAAAGTTTATTGGGAACAAAATGAGATATTTTTTAATTCTCCGTTTAATGGCGGAACTGTTAAATCTTTTTTAGATGAATTAAAATATGACAAAAGATTTACTGAAGGAAATCCGTGGTTATTATTCACGGAAGGAAGTTTTCATTCAAATTTTGATGGAGGAATTACTGAAATATTCAAGGCGGTTCCTCAAAAAATAAAAGAGACTCGTAAAATGTGGTTTTTTGAACAATTAAGAGGGTATGGATTTGAACACTGTTTAGAGGGTATCAGTGGATATGGTGAACCATATAGTAATAGAATAGATTTGAGTAGATAAATTTTAGATTATTTCTTATATTTTTAATAGATGAATTAAACTTCTTCGCTTGACCATGTTACTCTCTTGCTTCATTGAATATATAATTTTTACCGTGATAAAAGAATTTTCTTAAATATAATTAACCTCAATGGGAAAGCAGTCATGCGTTGGATACTCCTCAACTATTGCAACTTTAAGTTTTTTCTTTTTAAGAGGAAGTTTTAGCTTTTCAGCAACATCTTCACGTGTTAGTATCCTATTTCGCGCTGAATCAATGGATAAAAGACTTTGTGGAACACCATATTCTTTTTTAATCCATGATATGATTGGTTTAGGCTCGTTATTGCCATAGTATATTGCGCCGCGTATAAGCATTCCTTCTTTTGTCATGAAGTCGTAATCCTTTTTCGAGTTTTTTGCCCGTCTAAGTATTCTTTGCCTTAGCTGATATTTGTCTTTTAGTGTTGCTGTGCAAAAATGAACATTTTTTATTCCTTTTGAGAATGCGTAATCTGCAAGAGATTTTGCAGTTTTAAGGCTTCCTTTTATTGCATATGATGTTTGGTCTTTTGGTTTAAAATCTAATCCGTCAAAACTTTGAGAATTATTATCAGATAATTCAAGCTCGTTTATATTCATAAACTGAATTTTTCCTGAAAGATAATCAATCAGTTTCTTCGTTTCAACCATCCTATGCGGAAGAGAGGGTATCTCAACACCAAAGTCCCAGTTATATTTGCCTGCAAGATTAATTCGCTCCCAAAAACGCGTGTCATCAACGTCAGGATGAAATCTTATCTCATCAAGCCCGGCGCTGTAAAGTTTTGAAAGCCGCTCCTCATTCACAAGCTTTAATGGAGTGTATAAGTGAAGATGAAACTTTTTCCCAAAATTCTTTTTTAAAAGTCTAATCAAAGACACAGTCTTATCAATTACTAAAAGCGGGTCGCCGCCAGTTATGCCTGCGCCTTTTGAGCCGCAAAGCTTTATTTCGGTCAAGACATCATTGAAATTTTTTGTTTCCCACTCATTTATTATTATATTTTCATTATTTTTCTTGTTGTCTGATAGTGAGCAGTAATAGCAGTTTTGAGAACATTTTCCTGTCACAAAAAGCACGGATTTCTCGCCAGTAACGCAAAGCCTGCATCCTTTTGCAAATGTACCGTAGCGAAATGATTCATATTTTGTTTTCTTAATTGCACTCATTACTGATAGAATTCAAAATCTGTTTTTAAAAGTTTGTGTTAGGAGTTTAACAGATGGTTAATTTCAATCCTCGTGACAAATGATAATATGGTAAACCAACGAATTACTGATGCAAAAGCCAGTTAAAAAACTGTTAATTTTAAGATGTTTTAATTATGGAACATACCTGTATTTGTGTTCTTTGTTAATTATCATAGAATCTATCCTGATGATATTGGATGAAAAACGCACTCTAAACTCATTTAATATGCGGTGGAATTCACTTATATTCTCTATTTCAAACTCAGGTTCTAACTCCCACTCTCCCAAAGACTCGACATTATGGACAACATTATTGTTTTGCCGAAAAAATAAAAGGATTTTTCTTCTTGTTTCCGTGGTAATATCATGCAGTTTGATAAATGCTTTGATGAAAATATGATTTATTTTCTCTAGGTTGATAGAAGCGCGGCATTGCAGGATTACTTTTCTTTTCTCAAGTTGATTTATTCTGTATCCGACAGTTCTGACACTTAATTTGGTTTTGTCTGCTATATTTATTATGGAATTTCTTGAATTAACAGCAAGTTCAGTAAGTATATCTTTATCTTTTTTGTCTATAACTATATTTTTTCTATTTGAGTAGAGGATTACTTCTTCCCTATGTGAAGGATAAATATATGTTCTAGGATAAAAATAAGCCTGAATCTGCGTAGATGTTGAAATCTCTGCGATGTTATAGCTAAACTTGCTCTCAAAAGCTAATTTAAGAGTATAAAAATCTTGAACATTATATTCATTAACACCTATAATCATATCCCAGCTTCCGTTTCCTTCTGCTAACCAGCCGACATTTTTCTGTTTTTTTAGGTAATCTATGATTTGTTCATGATCTTCATGTTTCAAGCCTTTAAATTTAATATATATTTTATAAACACGATATCCAAGCAGGGAATAATCAAAAAAAGCAGTATAACCATATATTATACTATTTTTCTCAAGCTGTTTTATTCTATAGGCGACTGTATCTTTATGCATCCTTGTTTTAACTCCTATCTGCGAATAAGTTGCCCTTGCATTTATGCTTAATATTGCAAGTATTTTTCTGTCTTTCTGACTTAATTTTATCATAGTTTCTATTATACTACATTTATTTATAAATATTGTGTTTTTATAGAAAAAATATAGCATAATATTTATTAATAAGTATATCATTCCAGTAGTAACAAAATATGCAGGTGGAGAAAACAATAAAATGTCAGATAATTTCAGCATAATATTTGGAAGAGAATTATCCATTGAAAGAGTAGTGGTCGAAACTCACGATAGAAAGCCAATTCAACATACAGACACCAATGATATGCACCTAACGGAAATGGGAATCAATTCAAAGGATTTTGAGCGTACTGCTCGCGAATATAAAGAGAGGTATAAAGCAGAAAATCCGTTAGAAGTCATGATGAATAATGGACGCATACCGTTGCCATTTACTTTAGCATACAAATTTCCGTCAGGAGAATACTACCTCCCATTTAAATCTCACCCAAAAATAGTAGGATATTTAGCGGACAGTAATTCTTTATATTTTCTTTTTCATGAGATAAAAGGTTGGAGTGATAAGGGAAGTTATCTGATTTATGGTGCAACTATCAAACCAGATGTAGAGAATTGGAATGGTTCATGGGCTGTTGAAATTTTAGATATAGAAAAACACTTATCCAGCAGAGGCGCGGTTGCAGATAGAATTAATAGACTTGGATTCAATTACAGCCCAGGTGATATAACTTTTTATCTGAGTAAATATCATTACTGAGAAAAAATAGTCGATTAGTGTTTGAAAGACTAACAGCCATTAACCGATTTGTTTTGCTGCACAACATACCGCGAAATTTTGCAGAATAGTTCAGTGATATTTAATCTGCAAATCATCTTCTAGCCGAGATGTAAAAGATGTCAAATCTCATTTGAGCCAATAAGGCTTGGAATTGCTGCGCCAAGTGAGCATGGCATTGACATCATAACTACAAGCTTCATGACGTCAAGAAATGTCAGAAGCTGAGAATCTATGTTGAAGATGTATATGAGAAAAAATGAGGACAATATTGCCACTATATAGAGTGTTGTAAGGCGTTTAGTTAAAAACTCCCCGAATTTTCGCTTAGTCTTGTCTTTTACAAGGTTAAACCATACAAAATAGATTTGGAGTATAAGCAAAACAAGTGTTGAGATTATTATAAGTTCAATGTGAAAGACATCAAGATTCAAAGCTGTTTTTATCAAAGCGCTTGAGAAAATGAATGCAAACCCGACAGCAAGCGACCCAAAAGCGATTTTTAGTATGTCTTTTTTTGAAAAATAATTTGGTTCTTTATCGATTATTTTCTCTTTCATTTTTGCAACAAGTTCGCGTATTTCAGTCAAGTCCATTTCTTCCTGCTCAAGCTCCGCTCGAATTTCATCGATTCTATTTCCTGCAGGAGTTTCTGGCTGCTTTAAATTTTGTTTTTTTATTTGTCGCACCATCAGTACACCGTTAGTTAAAGATCGCCATCTTTTGGCTTTGAATCAGTTTTTTTGGAGCCGCTCTGCTTTTTTTCGCTTATCGCATCAGCTAAATCAAGAGTTGAGTCATCAGGAGTTGACCTTTTTTTGAATGTTTGATTAGAAATTGAAGTTGGTACGGAATCATCTAAAAATTCCTGTAAAAATGAGATAGCTTTTCTTATATCATCAGTAGAATCTAGTTTTGTATCTATTGTTATTTTCAAATCTACACCTCTTTTATTATATCTAGATGTTTTGTCTTTAAATAACTTTCCCAAAAGCTATTCCCAATAATACAGTTTTATTATCCTGTCATTTCGGTCAGTAAGATTCCCTGTTATATACACAGATTCAACATTTACTTTTTTTCGTGGAAGAGAAGGGATGTCTCCTTGTAAGCAGATAGAATAGTTGATATAGGTTTTTAATTCAGTATCTAATAGGACATTTATGGAAGTGTTTTCTCCTTTGTAGATACATGTTGTAAGATTTGCCGCGTATACACGAAAAGTTTCACGTTTAATCATGGAAGAGAGAAGAGTTGAAGTGTCTTGGGTTACATCATTTTCAGGAGTTGGGATAAGATATAATACAAATGCAAAAGTGATTATCAAAGCCAAAAACGCCTCAAGAGTCTTTAAGTACGCTTTTTTTCCAAACACATGTTTTTTTAGTTTTAGTGCTACCATGTTTTTACACTCACCGTTACCTCTGACGTTTCACCGTTTTCATTTAATATAAAATCACGGTACTCAGTTGAGTAAACATCCCTAGTTGTCAATGGAGCATCCCCTAAAATAAAAACAGTGTTATTCTCCCGCATCAAAAGATTATTAAGACTTGAATTCCACACTATAATTTGAAAATTATTATCATTGGAAACACCCCACTCTGTTTTTTTGGTTTTGTAGGTTGTATATGTTTCGTTTGACAAGATAGAGTAATCCAATCCTGCGATGTTTTGCTTGACTCCTGAATAGATTGAATAGTCCGTAAAGTTCTCCTCTTTAAACAATGGTGTGTCTAGTATCAGAAAGAAATCTTTTTGGGTGTTAATTCGCATCGTGATATTTAAGCGCGTGACTGTTGAATTCTTGCAGAATGATATTGAAGTGTTTTGAGGAAGGATAAATGACATAGAAAATCTCTGGTTATAAACTTTCAGAAAATCATTCTGATATGACTCACACGATGAGATGTTTCCGTAATGGGAATTGTCTGAGAAATAATTTGTGACACCATAAACTGAGTATTTCATTAAGAGGTTATTTGCTGCATCAACATCATTTTTTTCAGCGCTAAACCATATCAGTGAGTTTTTTGCAATGACTCGTGTAAAAAGTGTTATAGGTTGGGTTTTAGCTTTGTATTCTGAAAGAATGATGTACTCAGTAAAGTTTGATGTTTGCGGCGTAAATCCATAGGAGTTTATCCCAAACTCTATATCTGCGATATTATTGTTGTTGTAACTTAAGTGATTTAGCAAAGAATTATTGAATCTTGCAAGAAGTCCTTTTGATGTTGTAATTGTGTCATTGAATTTTATTAAGTCAAGTTTTTTATTTGTGTGTGTATACGTCTTATCTGACTCGACTACCCAGAGATATGTTGTATCGTTGTTAAAGTTTTGAAGTGCCAGCATGCGGTTTTTATAGAGAAAATAGTCTTTGCCGCCACTTATGTCAAAGTTCTTTCCTGTTTTGTTGTTGAAGTCAAAAAATATAGGAGTATCGTTCTGAATCTTTGAGGAAGCAAAAAAAATTGGGTATTTGTCAATCGAGTAATAAAAATCGTTTTTAAAGCTCTCTTTTACGTCATACCCCAGCGGTGAGAGATATGAGGAAATTTGTATCTGCGGTTTTAGGAAGATAAAAAACCATGCAATATAAAGCAGGAAAATGGCGAGTGATATCACCCAGTCTATCTGATTCAATCCTTTTTTATCCAAACCTCTTTTCATATAAGTGTCTTAAGTTCAAGGGTTTAAATAATTTTGTAAGTTAAGAGAATAGTAGTCAATATAAAAGATGCTTAGTTAGTTTATAACTGTTCCAACAAAACTCTTTTTATCAAGATAATTTTTCAGATTTTCAAATCCATCCAAGAATACAACCTTTGTTTTGTATTTTGCACCAAGAGACGCTGCCATTGGGTCAAGCGGAGCGTTAAGACCTGGCGTCCAGGGTCCAGAGCATATTTTTAGCATCATATCCCAGGAAAGGTTGTCATATGGTTTTGCATCCTTAAATTTTTTTGGGTCTTTGTCATACACATGGCTTATGTTTGAAAGAACTATTAATTCATTTCCACCAAGTTTTTTTGAAAGCATTATAGCGTCGTATGATGTGCTCCAGTCAGGCTTGTAGCCTGCACCTATCAGAATCGGTTTTTTTGTGGATATTTTTTTGGAATAATCAGTGACTATTTTTTTGTCTGCAAGTTCCCCAAATATTGTTTTTACAAAGTACGCATTTAGCTTTGTAACTTCAATACCAAGCCAATCAAGGGTTTTTGGATTGGTTCCGATGATTTTACTTGCAGCATTCTGGTAGTTTCTGCAGACTTTTCCGCCTCCGACAATTATTGCAAAGTGATATCCTTTTTTTACATATGACTCGATTATTGATTTGAATTCGGTCAGGAGTTTGGAATCAACATCATCTGGCGCAACAATTGAGCCGCCAAGCTTAATCACTATTGTTTTCATGATGATTGAATTAATCCGGATGTTAATAAAGTTTTTGAAAAAAGGATGTTATTGAAAAGTTACTCTACTTCATCTCACTACGCAAAACCGCTTCGTTCGATTCCGTCTGGCAACGCCATTAGCTCAAAAACAAAGTTTTTGGCTCCCAACAATTTTATTGTTGTGGATTTGTATCCAAATAATTGCTATTAATGGCGCAGACGATTAACTTTTCAATAACACCGAAAAGGATATTGCATAAAAATATAAGACCACTTAAAAGTACTAAATAGAAATGTTTAAATATTAAACCAAGGTTTTCCAAAGAAAACAAAAATTATAACATGAGTGTTTAGATTGGTGAATGAAATAACAAGCAGTACGAACAGTTCTTTGGAAGCTAATACAAAGAGAGCTTTTCTTTCCCAATCACTTCTCGGTAATTTTGATGTCTGTTTAGAATTACTTGACCCTCCCTACACTAAAGAAGGAATTATAGAAAAAGCAAGAAGAATGACAGAAGGAAAGAAGATTCCTAAAGATTTTGAATTTAAAGTAAGTGAAGATGCACATAATTACCGAAGTGAGTCTTCTGATTTTGCAGTAAGATTTGCGCTAAAGATGGGAATAATATTTTGGGATAATCAAACACAATATGATGCTTCAAAAAGCCTTGATAATATCGCTGCAGTCACTTCTCCGCTTGATCTTCCTACAACGATGTTTGCTCTCTCGAAAATTGATGAATTAATCAGTTATGAAAAGAAGATGTTTCCTGGCGAGTCAACACCTAACAATATTACTATCACACCCTACCTATTGGAAAAAGTTCTTCCAAGGTTAAGTGATGTTAAAGCAGAAGACCGCCCTACAAAATTAGATGAGTTGGTGAAGAATGCAAGAGTTATCGTCTATAATACAAGCAAAGACACAAGAAGATCATATGCATTTGATGAAGTAAGAAAAGAAAACAGGGATATGCTTGAAGATTATGCTGATTCCATCGGATTAAAAAAACCATCAGATGGAAACCGATTTCTGGATTATAGAAGGATTGAGGCAATTGTTAAAGGTGATGAAATATTAAAAACTGATAATATCCATATGAACTATGGAGGGATCAGGGAATCAAATGGTGGAGATGTTAAAATATTTGTAGATGGTCAAAAGCCAGTTTCAGTGCATTTAGTAAGAGGAAAAACAAGAGATGTTGCAAGAGTATTGGTTGATTTTGGAGAAAGATATGTTTTGCCAAATCTACAACCTAATAGCGCACAATACAAAGATACCAACCAGGCATTGATAATGTTAAAAGGTCACTTTCTATAATTTTTATAAAAATAATCTTTGAAAGTTCATATACAGTATGTTCTCAACTTCCTCTGTTTCCATCTGTTTTATCTCTGCAATCTTCTTTATAGTCTCAACAATGAATGCCGGCTCATTTTTCTTTTCCTTAAACGGAGAAAGGTAAGGCGCATCAGTCTCAGTCAATAGTTGGGATAGCGGAACTTCTTTTACAAGCAGCTGAAAATTTTCTGCTCTAACAATGTTTGTTGGGACTGAAAAGCTCCACCCGTTTTTTGACGCGCGGGCTACAAGTGATTTTTTTCCGCAAAAACAGTGCAAAACAACTTTTTTTGCATGATTTTCTTCAAGCATGGTGATAACATCTTCCTCTGCCTTTCTTGAGTGGATAATCAAAGGCTTGTCAAGCGTTTTAGCTAGATTGATTATTTTTAGAAATGCATCTTTCTGGGTTTCCTTGTCATGCCCGTTCTGATAGTCAAGACCGACTTCGCCTATTGCGATTATGTCGTTTTTGTGTTTTTCAATGAAGTTTATCTCGTCGTCAATATGCTCTTCAGCAAGCGCCAGCGGGTATTCGCCGCTTCCGACTTCTTTTTTTAAAGCATCCTGAGGGTAAAAGCCTAGTGCACACTTGATTATATCATATTTTTTTGAAAGCAGAAGTGATTTTACGTTTGTTGCATGATTTATCCCATTTGTTACAATAAGCTTGACTCCTGCATTTTTTGCGTTTAGAATTACTTCATCAATCCTCTTTTCAATGTCTGGATGGTCAAGATGCGCATGTACGTCAACTATCATGAACCATGTAATCTATGTGCACTATTTATTTCTTTTTGTTTTGAAATAAGAGAATAAATAAGTTGTTCCAAAGTAAAGACATAATTTAAATACAACCGATTGATTCAAGAGCATAAGATATATTAAACGATAAAACAAATAAGAAGGTGAGTTTAGAATGATTGACAAAGACCACGGATTTTTTAAAGATTTAAACGAATTGATGAAGTTTCCAAAGGAAGGCGTATTTAGCACCGTCCTTGCAAAATCTGACAGCTACAATTACACGTTGATGTGTCTATCAAAAGGAACAGATATAGACACCCATACATCAGCAAGGAATGGTGTTGTGCAGGTTTTAAAAGGAGAAGGAACTTTTACACTCTTTGACAAAGAAATCGATATGAAAGAAGGAGTCTTCATATTCATGCCAAAAAATGCGCCTCATTCGCTTAAAGCGAGTGAAGACTTGGCTATACTCCTTTTATTGACAAACTGATTTTTATTTTTTTCTGCATTATCTTTTGAATAAGTTATATCAATTTGGAAAGAGTTTTAAATAGAAATATGTTTAATAACCTGTATGAGTGAAAAATTAAGACATATAGGAATAATTCTTGACGGCAACAGACGTTACGCAGAAAAATTAAGCATGCAGCCATGGAAAGGCCATGAAGAAGGCGCAAAAAAAGTCATTGAAATAGTTGAAGAATGCCTTGCATTAAAAATTAATGAACTCACACTTTTCACATTCTCAACAGAGAATTTTAACAGACCAAAAATTGAAGTTGAGTTTTTGATGAAGCTTTTCAAAAAAGGATTTAAGGAATTTGCAGAAGATAAAAAGTACATTGATAAAATAAAGATAACTTTTGCAGGAGATAAAACCCTTTTTCCAAAGGAGATACAAACAATTATGGCGTCGATTGAATCAAAAACAAAAAACAACAAAGACATGACTGTTAATTTTGCAATGGCATATGGTGGGCGAAGTGAGATAATAAATGCAGTTAAGAAAATAATATCAAAAAAAGTCAGTTTGGAAAATATTGATGAGAAAATTATTTCCGATAATCTTTACATTAAAAATGATGTTGATTTGATAATACGAACTAGTGGCGAGAAAAGAACTTCAGGTTTTCTTCCATGGCAAGGAGTGTATGCAGAGTTGATATTTATTGATAAAATGTGGCCGCAGTTTACAAAAGAAGACCTTCATTTATGTATAGATGAATTTAACAGCAGAAAAAGAAGATTTGGGAAATAGAGATATTAGTTAAGATACATTGATTAATAATCACGTTCTGAAAGATAGTCTACAAGGTTTATCATAAAAGTTTTACCGTCTCCATTAATCTCAAGTTCAGATATCTCATCTTTGGCTTCCTTCAGTAATTCATGTATTAATTGTTTATTATGTTCAAGTGAACCTGAACGTGTTATAATCTCCCTGACTTTGTTTATGTTTTTAGCAGTTAAGTTCTTGCTACCAAGGATTGACTCCAATATTTTTTTGTCGGATTTACTGCATGTTTCCTTTGCTTTAAGCAAAAGAAAGGTTTTTTTCCCCTCTCGTATATCTGAACCAACTGGCTTTCCAAGCTTTGACTCATCGCCAAAGACACCCAGTATATCATCCTGAAGCTGAAATGCAAGACCAAGAGGTGTTGAATATCCTTTTAATATTTCAAGATCAGACTGTTTTGCCCCTCCAAGAAGCGCACCTATTAAGAGCGGCCCTTCAAAGGTATATTTTGAAGTCTTTAACTTATGAATCCTGAAAATCTCCTCTTTTGTTATCTCATCTTTCCTACTTGAAACAACATCAAGCTCCTGACCGAATTCAACCTTATTCAATATGTTGTTTAAAAGTATGCACGCCTGGATTTTTCTTTCATTTGGAAGATTTACTTACAAAAGTGCTTCGTTGGCTAGCGAGATTGCGAGGTCTCCGCAAAGTATGCCAAGTGATTCCCCAAGTTTTTCATCGTTAAAATATTCTGAATAAATTTTATGAACTGTCGGTTTTCCACGGCGCATTGAATCATTATCCATTATATCATCATGAATCAGAAGGAAACTCTGAACTAGTTCAGCTGCAATTCCTGCTTTTATCGCTTCGTCAAGATTTTTGTCTGAGAAACAAAGATATGAATGATAAACAAGCGCAGGCCTTATTCTTTTCCCGCCGCGAACTGTAAATTCCTTTAATATTTTAAGCATGCCTTCAGAGATTTCTGAAGTCTCTTTTGCCTCATTTATTTTGGTATCAAAGTAATCTATAAGTTTTTTATCAAATATTTTCTTAAAATCCATTAATGTTTGGTCTATCATTTTAATTTTACAACTTTTCCATTTTGCTCTTTAAATATTATTGCCTGAAATTTATATACTTCTATATTAAACTCTTTCCATGCAGACCGTGATAAACCTGCCTTTTCACATGTTGCCTCTAAAAATTCCAGTTCATCAAAGCCACATTCATGGGCCACCTGAGGGAGAAGCAATCCTTGAGTAAACGAAGTTTTTACTATTAACCCATCTTTACCTAAATTTATTTTTTTAATATATTCTTCTGGTTTTTTTACAACAATTTTTATTGGAGGAGTAAGTACTGATATCTCGAATTCTACATCTTTAAGTTCTTTTTTTTCAAGAGGCAAGAATCGCGTATCCTCAAATGCTGCCGCTTTTGCTGCTTTAACAATTGCTACGTTTAATGGATAAACTGGTGAAATGAACCCAACACACCCTCTAAGTTTTCCTTTTTTATGAAGTGTTACAAAAACTCCCTGCGGAGTCCCATATTTAGAATAGTTTGCCAAATCAGGTTTTTTCCCATCAAATGATAGAAAAACTGCTTCTTTTGCAAGAGCTACAAGTTTTTCCCCATCAGTAAGAGAAACCATTTTAAAAAAATTTATTTTGCCGCTTTTTTGAATTTTTCAAGCAAATCAGCGTTTTTCTTCTGTAACGATGAAACTGCGCTTTTAAGAGCCTTTCTTGGTTCAACACTTGAATCTGTCTCTATAACTAGCTTTGGACTTCCCATTAATGGATGATCAATTCCGTAAGCTGCAACCTTTACTCCATTAATTCCCCATAATTCTTTTGTTAAAGCATTTGGGAGAGTATGATCTTCTCCTTTTATCTCAAAAACCATCTTATTTTTCTTGTCTTCAATAATATTGATCTCCATAGAATCACCTTTCGTTATAGTAATAACCACTAGAAAAAGTTGGGTATTTAAAAAGGTTTTGAAAAATAATAAGAAAAAGTATGTTTAACCTAAAATAACCAAAATTTTGTTATGTAAGCTACCTACATTACCAACATTAAATAGATGAATTATTTTTTTGAATTCACTATGTTTTTAAGTCTGTACTATCTCCTTTTTCAGCCACATACTACATATTGAATACCTAATTTTAATAAAAAAAAATTATTTAGCCTTTGAAGTTTTTCCGTCTTTGGCATTATTGAATTCTTTTACTGCAGAGCCAAGGCCACGTGCTAGTTCAGGAATTTTTTTCCCGCCAAATAACAAAACAACTGCCAAGATAATCAGCACTATTTCTGTTGTTCCAAGCATTTAATCACCATCCTTAGAGTTGTATATGTTTATTCTTAATAAATGTTACTATACATTATACCAATCAAAAAGTTTATAAAATAGAAGAGTAATTTAAAGTATTATAAAGAGAGGTTTGAAAAATGGTTAAAATCCTAATTATAGATTGTTCTTCACTTATGAGAAAAGTTTTGGGAAATATAGTTTCAGAAGAGGGACACCAATTTTTAGACACCTCCGATGTAAAGGAGGCTCTTAAAAAATATAAAACTGAAAAGCCCGCACTTGTTTTCATGGAACTTTTGCTTCCAACGCTTGATGATGGAAAGAATCTTCTTAGAGAAATAAGAAAGTTTGATTCATCATCTAAAATTGTGATAGTTACATCTCTTAAAGATAAAAAGGAATTTGAGCAGGTAAAAGATATTGGAGCAAGAGGATACCTGAATAAACCGTTTAGCAGGCATGACATTGTCAGTGCAATAAACGAACTTAAAGGCACAAAATAGTAAATTCTAAAATATTGTCTTTTTAAAGTAGTAACTATAGTAAGGCTTATAAATTAGCTATTTTTTATTTGATAAATGCCAGATTACTATCTAAATAATCCTGAAGCGCTTGAAGGAAAACCAAAAAGAACAATCAGCAGATACTCTGCAGAAAAAGGTTTTCCAACTGCAAAAGAATTATCGCTTGAAGATGCGATTATATCTGATGTTAATATTATTGCACGTTCTGAAATGACACAGGATTATGACGGCGCCTCAGGTCTTATTGACAGCATTGTTATTCCTGCAAACTCAAAATTAAGAAAAGATGGACTTACTGAACAAAGATTAAAAGAGATAGCCTTAGAAAGCAGCGGATATCTTTGGAAGCATTATTGCAGAGTTGAAGGAATATCTGAAGAAGAATTCCTCAAAGGACTTTCATTCTCATGCTTTGAACTTTTGGATGGATTCAACAGGTCAATCATTGGAGACTCTGCAATCAAAGGAAGGTACCACATAATAACCAAACAAGGACATAATGATATTTCCACTTATCCTCTCACAAGAAAGGAAGGATACGCACCATCACATCATGCAGATTTTCGCAATTATCTCATAATTGAAGATGGAAAAATTATTTTAGAAATGGGAGCTAGTCTTCCTGATGATTTGAGAGCGCATCTTCCAAATACAATTGAAATGTATAATAATTTTAGAACACAAAATCGATTTGACCCAGTTCATATGCCAATAATAGAGGCGCAAACTGTGCAAACAAAAAATGGACTTGAAGACATGTTTTTGCAATACAAACGAAACAGAGATTTTGAAGAAGTAGATTTTACACTTCCAAGAGATTCTGCATCAGAATTTAAAGCGTTATATTTGAGAGGCTCAACAGGAAAAGAAGGAATATTTGCAGAGATACATGTTAGTGCAAAGTTATCTGGTCAATCATCAGTTCATAGTAGAAATTTATTATACGAAAAAGAGATTAATATGCTGCTTGGAAGAATTCCTGCTTATTCCGGCGAAATTGACCCATCTTGGTTAATACCTTTTATTTCTGATGGAATGATTAATCATTTAGGAATTTCAAATCTTTTCAGGCCGCAAGTTTCGGTAATTGCAGATTCTAAAATTATCTCAAGAATAGATCAGGAGATAGCGAAGGAATATGCTCTTGAAGGATATGATTATTATGTTCCAATACACATAGTTTCTGACGGAAGAAATACAATAATTGAGAGGCGGTGAGTTAAGTTAATATGATACGGATTTTCAGCTCAAAAGACAAAGACAGCAATTTAAATCGGTAAAATAACCTTTTAAGAGTTATATAAGTAAAAATTATTTTGGCGGCGTAGCAGGAGCTTCATTTGGTTTTTGAACAGCTGCAGGTTCATTTTTTTCAGTTGGTTTTTGCTTAACCTCAGGTTCAATATTGTATTTTTTTTCTGCACGTAATCTCAATTTTTCAAAACTGTCTTCCATATCCCTTTTAACAGATTTTGATTTTTTATCAAGAAGATCTATTATATTGGTAGTGTGTTTTTCAAAATCATTAAATTTATTCACAAGATTGATAAACTCTTTTTTATCCTCTTTATTTTCAATTGCAACTTTCATTTTGTCAAAATCAGACTGGATTACCTTAAAAGTACGGTCAAGATCCTTTGTTATTGTGTCAAATTTATCAAACTCAGAAAATTTCTTGTTAACATCAAGAAAAATTGTGTCAATCTTATCTGCATGACGCTTTGCTGATGCCTCAACTTTTTTTATCTCCATAAGTTCAGCCTTGACATCATCATTTAATTTCATTACCTGCTCAATTCCCTTGTAGAACTTAATCTGGTTTCTCATAATCTTCAACTCATCCATGATATTATGCAATAAAGTGTCATTGCTTTCAATATTCGCATGCAATGCATCAACTTTTCCCTCGGCTTTCCTGACATCGATCATCAGCTTTTCAGGCTGCACTGAAGAGACCATATCCGCAGCCTTGGTAGACTTTATTTCTATTGAACCTACAGATTTATTGGTATCCATTATCATACCACGAAGTTCGCCTATTTGCTCGCTTAATCTTTGAAACCTCTCAGAATTAGCATGCCTTACCTCAGCAAAGCCTTCAATCTGGGCTTTTATTTTTGTAAATTCGATATCAAGTTTAGGATTACCAGTAGATACAGAATCATCCTTCTTTTCTTCTCCAGTGCCAATATTATCTGCAGCGGCCTTGACAGTATCAGCAATCATTTCATCCGCTGACTTTTTTCTCTTAAATGGCCAAAACATATTTACCTCTCTTTCCCTTTATATGATTAGTTTATCTGTTTTTATATATAGCGATTATTAATACAGTTAATATTTAGCCATAACTAGCCGCAACTGACACAATAATCAAATTAACTGATTTTTTTACTCTCTTCATCCATCAATCTTTTTGCTCCATTATCAATTTCTTCCCTGATATCAACCATATTTTCCTCTTTAGCTTCCTTCAATTCTTTTTCTACCTTAACAAGCATAGTTTTTACAATATCAAAATCCTTTTCTTCTCTTGTTACCTCAGCAATATGAAGTTTTGCCTTAAAATTATGGATATTTAGCTCGGCAATGAAAGTATCTTTTCCGTTTATTCTAGCTTCTTTAATTCTTTCCTTAAGATCAGCGTAATATTGATTATACTCCTCAACCTTATTAGGAAAAGGCTTGGAACTTATATCATCTAAATTAAGAACTTCTCTTTTAGCATTCATGATAACACCGCCTCAAGCTCGTTTTTATTATGCGCCTGCCTAAGCTTGTCAGCGAGAGTCTTATTTTCAAGAGCATTTTCAACCCACACAGCAAAATCATTTTTACTATCATTAACATAAACTTTAATTGAGTCATCATTCATCCTCTTTATTGCTTCCTTTAAGTCAGTATACGATTTTAATTCAGTGCCATCACTTAATTTAAAATATTTATCTGAAGATACATGTTTAGTTTCTCCTTTAACTTCCAAATTTGTTCCAGAGGATTGATTATTTTTTTCATTTGATATCGCATCCTGAACAACTTTTAAGTAATTCAAAACTTTCGGGTTGTTAGGAAGAAGTGTTAGCGTATCAAGGTATTTTTGCTCAGCATTCTTATAATCCTTAATTTTGTGATACTCTATAGCAAGAGCATATTTTATATTTGCATCACTAAGATTTATTTTTTCCTGCTCCAAAAGATAAGATATCTTGGCATCAGACGTAGCTAATTTTTCATATTCCTGTTTAATATCTTCCCAATTATTTTTTAAAGATGATGATTGCACAATTTTTACATCTTCTTTGGTTATATCTGTTTTTGAAGAAATATCTTTAGATTCTTCTTTTTGCTCAGACGATTTTTCCTCAACAGGTTTTGTTTCAGTAGGTTTACTAGCCACATCCTTTAATTCAGCATTATTAGAATCTGCTTTTGAATCACTGACTACAGGTTTTACATCCTTGACCTTTGATGGTTTTTTAACTTCATGATCTATAGCTGCAAGAAGTTCATCATGATCAACAACAGTCCTTATCTTTTCTGCAAATTCAGGAAAGACAAGTTTATTCTTCATCCAATCAGCAATATCATTCTTTATAATTTCTGTTTTGTCTTTTGTTACTGATTTGGATACTGATTTTCCAAACTCAGCAGGACCAATTGACGGCAAAACATCAAGCAACTCCTGCAAATTTGTAACCTGCTGTCCATTTCCAAAAGTAAATGCGTCAGTAAAACTTGTTCTTAAATCAAGAGATGTTTTTTCCTTAGGCTTGTTTGCATTTTCACTTTCAGGAACACCTGCTTCTTTTGCCTTCTTCTTTTCTTCTGCTTCAGCTTTAGCTTTTTCAGCTTTTGCTTTCTCAAGCTCTGCAGCTAAGTCAGCTTCACTTGCAAGCTTAATCTGATACGCTTTAGGAGTTTTTCCAAGTTTTTGCCATAATTTTTCTATTCTTGGTTTAAGCCCCTCAAGATAAATATCAACCATGTTAAAATTTCCACTTTTAACTTTGTCAAGCGAAAGTTTTAGCTCAAGTTTCATGTCAAATACATCCTGTCCATGCTCCTCTTCAAACTGTTTAAGTTCAAACTCAATCTGGTCAATCATCTCATTGTATTTATTATATTTTTCAATATCTTCGTCGGACAATCTTTCAACAGAATGCATAATAGGCTTAAATGCAACGAAGTAGGGTCTACCACGGTTGTAAGCAGGATTTTCTATCATGCCTGCACCAACAGTCGCTTTTACAAGAGATTGTAAAACCTCTTTACCATATCTTGTAGAAATTCTGTCAAGGTCTCCTTCATCTCTGGTTCTCATCTGAATCTCAGTGTTAATGTTAGCCTTGATTTCACCCATAAAGTCTCCAAGGACCTGCGAGATTAACATGATACCAATACCCCATTTTCTAAATTCCCTGCACCCTCTTTCAATCTGAAGAAATCCTGCACCTGATCCTCCAAACTTAGGAAGGATTCTGTGAATTTCATCAAATACGAGCATTAATCGAAGTTCAGGAGATTCATTAAAGTTTCCGTGGAATACTTCTTTAATTGCATTTGAAACATAGATATCCATATCTTTAGGATCAAGTTTATGACATGCAAATATCTGAATTTCTCCAGGCTTCATGTATTTTTTTATGTCAATAAGTTCACGCGCGTTTCTAATCATCCTAATATTTCCATTAAATGCCCTTGCATCCTGCACTCTCATTCCAAAAGTCGGATATAAAGATAATAAAGATTTTGACTGAAGTTTTCGTAGAAAACCAGTCCACTGAGCTGTTGGGTCAAAAACTATTACAGCAACATTATGAAGAAGCATCTCTTCAATTATGCCTTGTGATGAAAATGACTTTCCACTACCGGTTGTTCCTGCAATTATTGTATGAACTTTAAAGTTTTCAAGGTTAAAATAGGCTTTATGGTCAGTTTCGGCAATTTTTCCAACATAAACATTTCTAGGTCCTGGTTTTGGAATTTCATCATACTCAACTTTAAGATGAAATTTCTTTTTTGACTGCGTGTTTCTATAATACCAATACCCAAGACCAATCAGTATAAGTAATATTAGTATCGCAACGAATATCCACCACAAAGGAACTTTTCCAAAAAGCATATACTGATAAAATGGCAAAGTTACTTTGAAATATGTAGAAACTGTTGAAGTCAAATCAAGATAAGTTGCCTGCGCCGTTATTGTATAATCTCCGGGAGGAAGCGTTTTTGGAAGCGGAGTACTTTTTAAAAGCGAGAAGGTAGTCTTTAAATTTAGATTTTCAGAAGATGCAACAATAACATTCTTTCCTGAAAGATCAGATATAACATAAAATATACTAACAGGGTAAGCTGTATCTGTAAGCAAGTTTCGAAGCGTTGTTTTATACTGAACAATATCTCCCGGATTTACGTTTGGTGTAACCATCTCCAAATCCAAAAATAAAGTCTGGACATCAAGCAAATCCTTGTCAGTAAGCTCAATTCGTATAGGGATTATCTCATTTACTGAGCCAGAAATCTTTAAAGAACCATTGTAAACACCAAGCGGTCCTTTACCAAAAATCTTCATCTTTAAAACATCACTTGACCGTCCAGCGAGAATTATTCTTTCTTTTTCAAGCTGTATCAAATCTGAAACATTTCCTTCAATGCTAAAATCAAGAGTTGCTGTGTCAGATTTAAAACTGTATAATGAGATAGATTCCTCAAGAAAATTATCAATTTTTAATCTTCTGTTAATGTTAGGGATTGAAACAATAAAATCCTGCCCTTCAACCTTTTTTGGCTCTTCAAGGTAAGGCCCGATACCAGGACCAATACCAGGACCAATACCAGGACCAACACCATCCTTTGTTTTTGTATTCATTGATGTTCCAGGACCTACATCGACATTTGTAAGGTCAGATTGACCTGGACCAATATCCGTCTTTGTGTTAAGCTTATTCATTGTGATATTATGAGATGTTACTTCACCGATGTATACAAGGACAGTACCAAAATATGTCTCGTACCCTAGTTTATATGCTCCAATAGTCTGATTTAAAGAAGAATTCCCGGCAGGAGCTGGCATTTTATAATATCCTGTTTCATCAGTTACTGTATATCTATACTCAGCAATACCAACAGTAACATTTACAAGCGGATTTTTATTATTATCAGTAACATACCCATCAACAAATCCGGTATCGCCTGCAACACCCGCACCTTCTGGGCAGGTTATGTCTGAAAAAGGATTTGCATAAAAATAATATATCTGATTACTGCTAAGATTTTTATACCCTGTATTATTGTAAATTGGGAGTATCATCTGATAATTATAAGTCTTACCATTGAATCCTTTAATGAAACCTGCAACATTAGAAACAAAAACAAGATGAT
>JAHFPP010000044.1 GCA_023266675.1 Candidatus Woesearchaeota archaeon | reverse complement strand
GTTATGGCGGAGATGACGACCATCTTGAAACAATGGGAGAAATTACATTCCAGGCAAATATGGATGAACCTGACCGTTGGTACGGAATGACCTTCAAGGTTGAAACTGATAGACCAAGATATATTGAAAAGTTTGCCAAACTTGCTACGTTCATTATGAAACAAAGAAGTTATTATGGCGACCAACCCGATAAAATAAAACTTTTGATTGGAGCTGAAGAACACATTTACTATGACCCTATAGGATTTATTCCTGTGTCAGCAAATGGTATGAACTTATATAATGTAATTGCTCAGGGTGGAACGTATTGTAAAATATTCGCTGAGACTGAAGCTAAGGCAAAAAGGAAATTGCTGAAAAAAAATATTGCAGGAGCAACATTGGTATTTGATAAAATAATCTCTTTCTAAATTTCTTTTTTTTCTTTTCCTTGACCTATAATAATAAAACTAAATATTATGACAATCACTTTGAAACTTAAAGAAGTAATTAATCCAGGCCCAAACGAAATTCACGTTTATATTGATGTCAACTCAAATAACATGTTTTCTCTTCAGGCTGGAAAAAACGCATTTACATGGAATTCTACAACTGACTGTCCAATTCTATATAGAAATAGAGAAAAAATAATTGCCAAATATGTAGAGCATGGCTTAAATCAACATAGATATGCTGGCGGTTGGAATGAGGCTATAAGTAAATTGACAATTGAAGAATAATAACCTTTCTTTTTTTTAAAAACATTGACCTATAATATTATGAAAACAAAAATAGAAATAAGCGATGACTACATCGCAATCATTCACCGCAAAGAAGAAGTTGTTGGATGGCATAAAGATGAATGGAATGAAGACCCTTCCATTGTTGTATCAATTGCCAATGCAATTCATCTTGCACATAAAGATATTCACGAACTTAGAAACTTAGTTGGTAAACCCTTAAATTAAAAAAATGAAAACAACAACAATCGAAACAATCGCAAAAGAAGTTCTACATTTAGAAACTCTTGAAACAAGAAATTCTGACAGTCTTGACTTTAGAGACCAAGCAGTATGGAACATCAAAACAGCACTTGAACAAGCTTATGATGCAGGTGTGCTGAGAGGTATGTCTGAGGAAAGAAGAAGACAGAGAAGCAATAGACAGATTAAATCCAAAAACAAATGAAAACATTCTTAGCCCATTATGTCTTGATTACAAGGCAATATATGGAAACTGGCAGCAAAAAAGAAGGCAAAAACACCATCGTTGAAGCTGAAAGCGAAGATAAGGCAAAGAAAACCTTAGAAAAATATTGGGATAACTTGTCCAATGAGTTTGGAACAACATTTACTCCTGATAACATTGAAATATCACAATCAATAAGTCAAAAAGAATTACTTTAAGTTGAAACAATTTAATAAAAAAAACGTATAAACAAATAAATTCTAAACATGGAAACAAAAACATTAAAAACAGAACGCACGGATTTGGCTCACGTTGACCACCGCAACATTACAATCGAAGAAAACTTTAATGCAAGAAGTGAAAATAACTACGGAGATATCGAAGGTCTTGCTCGTAATATCGTTGCAAACGGAGTTATTGACGCTCTTATCGGTTTTAAAGTTCGTGGTGAAGACCGTTTTATTATGACAGAAGGACACCGAAGACTAAGAGCTGTTAAATTGGCTTTTAAATTTCACTCTGAGGGGAAATCTGGATTTGAAGACATCTCAAAAATTGAACGCATCCCTTTCCGTTCTGCTTCTTCCAATACAAAAGAACGCTTACTCATAATGGCAACAACTGGCTTTGGAAAAGTGCCTTTGACTGACCTTGAAAAAGCAAGTCTATATAAAAGATTGATTGACTTTGATATGGAAAGCGGATTGAAACGTGGAGAAGCCATCAAAGGACTCGTTAAATCACTTGGAATCTCTCAGGCAACAGTTTATAACATCTTGCAATTAAATGACCTTGATGATGATATTAAAGCATTTGTTGAATCAGGACAAATAAGTGGAAGCACTGTTGTAACAATCATCCGTGAAGAAAAAGATGTTGAGAAACAAAAAGAATTGGTTCTTTCAGCAATCTATGATGCAGAAGATAAAACAAAAGCAACTGGCAGCAAAGTAAAAGCAACTGCAAGCAATGTTAAAGGCTTGAAAGAAAAAGCTACATTAAGAGAAAAGTCTCCCTTGTTACGCTTGAAAGAGATAGCTGTTGAACTTGAAAAAATTAAAGTAAATAATGTCCGTACAAGAGTGTTGTTAGAATTGATTGATGGCATTGAAGCTAAAACTCCGCTTAGCAAAATGATTGATGCTTTCATTGAATAAAATAAAAACTCCCCTGAAATATGGGGAGTTTTAAATTAACTTATTTCCTTTATCTAAATTTTCTTTTGAACAAAGAGGTTTAAGATTAGAATGATGATTTAGTTTAATTATATCTTCTTCTGTTTTTGCTGATGCTGAAGGTAACAAATGGTCGATTTGCCAAGTACGTTTTCCATTTATTTTATAAACTCCATAATTATTCCAGTTCATCCATGATTCAAATTGATTCTCTAAATATTCTTTAAATTCTTGAATAGTGCAACCTAAAATTTTAGCAGTTTTAGTTTCTTTTTTAAATCCAGAACTTTTTATAGAACCTAAAATAAGGCTTTTAATATTTTGAGAAAGTTTAAATAAAGAATCTACTGATTTTCTATTCTTTTTATAAAGTCTGCCTGTCTCCCTAACTTTATCTATATTTTCTTTTCTGTATGTTTTATTTTTTTTATCTATTTTGATTTTATTAGATTTATAATATTGTTTATTATATTCTTTTTGATATTTTGCAACTTCTTTTTTATTTAATTTGTTATATTTTTGTTTATATTCTTTAGTTTCCTCTTTATGGGATTCTCTATATTTTTTGTTTCTTTCTTTTTTTGACATAAATTTATTTTTATATAAATATAAATTATTAAATTGCTTTTTCAAAATAAATAATTACTTTTGTCGCATGGCAAAGAAACCAGATATAAGCTCAAAGAAGTTCTCAGAACTACTCCTCTCCCTTTCTCATCAACCAGATAAAATTCTGGTTAAGAAAATAGATTCAAGGATGTTTCCATTAGACCACAATCTTGTTTTTTCCTATAAGCCTGAACAACTTGCATTTAAAGAATATAAACGCTGTTTTGAACTTTTTCAAAAACGAAATCCTGGTCTTAAACCATTAGAGGGAATTAATAGAATTGCTGGGATTCAATCTTTAATTGCTAAGGCAGAAGCACCAATACGAAAACAACTTGAAGAACTCGCAGTTAATACAATTAAAAATATTTATCACGTGCCAGATTATGTTGACCTGAAAGGAATTATTTATCCAAGAATAGATTTAGACACAGAACAGGATAATAGTCCAAATTCATTTCTTGAACTAACATTAAGTCAAAAAAACAAAATGCGTGAAGAAATTCAAAAAAGAATAATTCTTAATGGTCTTTGTCATGGCTCAAGTTTACATATTTGGAAAGGTATATATCATCTTGTTTCAGTTGAACTGGATAAACTTAATCCTCAACTTAAAGAATTATACGATTACTATACATCCAATCTTGGAATAGCAATATGGAATATCAATCCAGATTCATTTCAATCTGAAATAGATAATGGTACTCAAATAACACAAGGATATAATAAATTACAATTTGATAGACAAAAAGGATTTGGAGGTCAAGTTCAAGCAAAGGGAATAAATTTCCCTGTACTTCTTCATGAAATTAATAAAGGTGTGGTAGATTGGTTAGTGTCAGCAGGAATTCCAAATAATTACACTAATGAAGAGCTTACTTATTATTATTCAAAAAGCGATAGCTATCAAAATGAAGTTTATCACTACTTACTTTCACCTTCATTGTGGGCGGGACTTCTGGAAACTGCTCAAGTCTCTAATGAAGACTTACCAAAATTAATTTCCAGATTAACGAAACTTAATTATCAAGAACTCGTAGACCTGTTTCGTTTGATTCAGGATAATAAAGAAGAAGCAACAAAAAAAATAAACGGATGGATTTTATAAATTATATAAACAAATTAGCTGCTGAGAATTTTTTATATAGCTGTACTGAATTTCCTAATTGGGATTGTAACGGACGACCAGAAGTTATTCCAGCTGAACCAATTACAAAACCAGCTCCAATAGTTATTCCAAGCCCAGACAAAAATGACCCATTCAATGTTCCAGCACCTTTAGTAAATCCTACTCCAAAAGGATTCTTTTAAGCTCAAAGGAACTTGTTCCTATATAGTATTTCTTTTTTTTATTTTCTTTGACCTATAATAATAAAAACAAAAACAATGGAAGAAATTGATTATAAAGAAAAGTTAAAAAAACTTGAAGCTGATTTTGAACTGGCAAAAAAACAATTGCATTATGACTTTGCAATGAGCAATGCCAAGTTTAAAAAAGGAGATGTGATTAAAGATGAGAGATGGGCTTTCATTATTGATAATATTACTGTTTATAAATCATTTGGATTACCTGAACCTGTTTATAGTGGATATGAATTAAAAAAAGATTTAACTCCACGAAAAGATGGTAATCGAGTATCAATTTATGGCAACAAAGCTATATTAATTAAAGAAAAATAAACTATTTTCTTTTTTTTATTTTCCTTGACCTATAAATTCAGATAACAATTTAATCTTTAAATCCAAAACAACAAATATGAAAAACGTAGCAGTTAAAAGTATCGAGCAAATTGAAGCAGATAAATACAATGCTCTTGCAATGCAAATTGGAAATAAAGTTGAAGCACAAGATGCTTTCAACCAAATCTACAAACGTTATAAGAACCCTCTGTTCTATGAAGCACTTAAATTTGTTAAGATGGATGAGGAGTCTGCAAAAGATATGAATCAGGAAATATTTGCAAAGGTATTTGAAAAAATAAACCTGTATGACTTTTCAACAGCATTCTCTACTTGGTTATATAATTTGGCAAAAAATCATTTAATTGATGTTAAACGTAAACATAAAGTAGAAGTTCTTAGTGTAGATTCTCTTATGTCTGAACACGGTGGAGATGACAGCATGAACGAAATTGCTTTTCAAATTGAAGATAAAGACACAAACTTATTTAAAAATTATATTCAAAATGAACGTGCCGAACAAGCTATTGCTGCTTTGAATTCTATTAAATCAGAACTTGGCAAACAAATCATCACTTTAATATTTATTGAAGAAGAAAGTTATGAGAACACAGCAATACAACTTGGATTGCCAATTGGTACTGTTAAAGGATTGATGCACCGTTCTAAAGCTGAAATGAAAAAGTTCTTGATTAATAAATCAACTGAGTTTGAATATGGTAGAATTCATACCAAGCCTGCTAAGGCTATCAAAGCAGCTGAAGAAGAAGAAATTTTTGAAGAAGACGAATATTAATTTTTAAAAAAACAAAAATGGAAACGAAATATTCAAAAACAGAATTTGAAGGATTTACTCATAGGTTTATAATTAAATTCGAAACAGGTGAACCTTATTCTTCAAATTTAACTCTGTATTCAAATTCCGATAGCTATCAAGAATTAGAAGACTTTGTTAATACAAAGAAAACTGCTAAAGTAATATCATTTAGCATTGTTCATAGAGCATCAAAAGAACAAGATGAAATTACTTCTCAGTTTCTTGATGAAACATTGAATGACATCTAACTTTAAAAAACAAAAAAAATGAACAAAGTAACAACAAAAATCTACCTTTTAAAAGATAGCCACGGAAACAAAACATCTGCTGTTTGCGAAGAAGGATGTGATACAGTTCAAGTGTGTGGAATGCTTAATAAAGCAGGAGATAAAACATATTTTGAAAGTGAAGGTTATCATCTCGACTCCTTCTGTAGAAACAATGATATTCAAATTAAAATCATTGAACGAGAAGAAAATTTCGATGACTTGTGGAATAGCAAATAAAATATAACATATGAAAAATCCTGGCCCCCAATAATAAACCAGGATTTTTTTCTTTTTATTTTCATATTTATTCGAAATGGAAATAAAAAAAGCTAAATCCCTGTTGTTCGATATTATTGATATCTGCAATCAACTCGAAGAAGAAATTCTTTCCGATACTTGTCATGGAATTTATAATGATGTATCCGCTTCGAAACACATTGATGATGTTATTTCATCTGCAAGAGAATTAATGGTATTTGTCAATGACGCTCCCTGGGATGAAATGGATGGTGGTGAAGATTTACGAAATGATATCGAAATTATTTATACACAATTGCTCGAAGAATATGATGAATTTTAATTTTGTTTTATTATAAATTTATAATATATTTGTAGCTCAACAATAAAAAACTCAAATATATGAAAAACATTTTTTTTGCTCTCTCCCTTACTGTTATCATGTTATTCTCTTTTGTTGCAGCTGTTGCAGGTGCTGGAATTATGGCCTATGATGCTTATTCAGGTGGACCAAATTTTACACATGGCTTTAATGTTTTTTGTTTGGGAACAATTTTATTCTTCGTTACCATTTCTTCTTATATGATAACAAAAATTTTAACAAGCACTTCAATCATTGCTGATGTTATGACTAAATTCATAGAACACGAAATGACCAAAACAGTTAACCAACCCGAAAATCCATTTACAAAATTATTTGGCGGTCTCGGAAACAATGGTCTCCCTGGATTTGGAGCTACAGGAACTTTAAGCATCTCATCATTAGATGAAGATGGAACCATAACTCCATTGGGTGAAACTAATTTTACAAACGCAGAAGACCTTATAAAAAACCGTGATGAAATATTAAATAGAGCTTTCGGTCCAAAGTCTGGAATTCAAAAGAAAGATATTAATGATATGACAATTGATGAACTTCAAGCTGAAGAACAACTTGCAATTAGTCAACAAGATTTTGAATTGGCAGCTGCAGTGAGAGACCTGGTTTTAGAAAAGACAAAAAATAATTGAAACTTTTTTACAATTTAAACGTATAATCAATTGAAAAGTGGCAATTCGCCATAGTTGCCGATTTCGTTCTTTATTTTTTTTTGAATCCTGATAGCAGAAATGTTGTCAGGATTTTTTCTTTAAAAAAGTTCTAAAAAAATCAAAATAACCTGAAACTTATTAACACTTCTTACGTATAATAATGAAAAGAAACAATATTTATGGCATCTACTCAAATTGATTTTAAATTCTCTCGCAACTGGAAAAAGTTATTGGTATGGCACGATGCTTATCAATCAAAGGCCAAGTGTGCTCCAATGTGGGAATTGCAAACTGAAAAGATTCAAGACTCTTTCGAAAAGACGGTACCTAACATTATCAACTGGAAACAACTCTGGAAAGATTTTTCTGTTTGGTTTAATCAAGTATTGAAAAAAAATGAAGTTGTGTTATGGTCAGAGCAAAAGAGAGAGCTGGAGAGTATAATGTTGAGACAATTATCTGAACTTAATAAGGAACAGTTTGTATTGGCTTTTCTTCACAGAGGTAATCCTGAAGTAACCATGGAAAAAACTTCTTATTGGGAAGCTCTTAGGCTGAAAGAAAAATTTGATGGCGACTCAAATGGACAAGGCGGCAATGAGGAAATGGATAATATTACGATTGTTAATCTTAAAAACTTAATCAAATGTTAAAATATTTTATCCTGGTCCTAATCGGATTTGTTATTGGTAAGATTCAATCTTATTATGCAAGCAGAAAACAATGCTTTAATTGCGGAAAATATACGACTTATCTTGCTGCAGCTGGCTATGGTGGTGGTAAAGGTAAATATCAATTCGCAGTTAAACATTGGGAAGGCTATTATTGCACAAGTTGCAATAAAACAATGTCCGTGCAAATAGAGCTGAGTAAGTAATTTCTTTTTTTTATTTTCCTTGACCTATAATTATAAAAGTAATTAAATAAATTATGAAAAAATATATTGTTTTAGAAAATGAAGAAATTAAAGTAGACGATGATATTGTAGCTTTTGGCGTTACAGATAAATGTTTAGAAATTGATAGTCATATTCCAGATGAGCCTAATTATTATGGCAAAAAAATTAAGTGGACAGTTGGAAAACATTGCCGTAAAATTCTTTTCACTAATAAATCTAAAAATTAAACCTATTTCTTTTTTTTCTTTTCCTTGACCTATAAGTTTATAAATCAAAACATAAAGATATGAAAATCAAAGTTCCAGTTAAAGTAGTTACAATTGTCAACAAGGACACAGGTAAAACAAAATCAATCATCGGAAATGATGATATTACAGTTGATGGATTTGAGGGTAGAATCTTCGGACAATATTTCAATGTCTCAGGATTGTGGAAAGCAATTAAAATTCTTGAAGAAAAAGGACACAAAGTGATTGAAACGAGCACAAAAGTTGAAATTGAAATTTAAAATTATATGAGCTGCATATTGATGACCTGATTCTAATTTGCAAAACGGAATTGTGGTAGCATAATATAAACGGTAAAACCTGAGTCTTCAGTACTGCTTGCAATAAAGTCTGAATAAACAAAGGAATGTATTGGGTCCAATTCCCATGCGGTTCACAAAAAACAAAAAATGAAAACACTTAGACACATCTGCGAAGAAGCAGACCAACAATTTCACGTTGCCTCTGGCAAACTGGAAGAACTCGCTGAGTCCTGGCTTGAAGATATGAATATCATCAGCTACACAATAATGCCAACAAACAAAGTTATCATTGTGTCTGAAGACTCAGATAAACCTGGACGTTTTTCTTTACATAGATTTTTCCCAATAGGAAATCGCTGGGAAGTATCCGTTGACTTGGATGGCGTTAAATATGAAAAAGTTATTGACCATGTTCTAAAAAGCTACAAATAATATGAAAAAAAATAAATCATTCGACAAACTTATTGATATAAAAACAGACCTTCATGCTGCATTTATATCATTATTTGGGTTATTATTTAAAGAATATCCATCAGCTTTTAAAGCTACTGGCTATATTCAAGTAAACTTCATTGAATGCTATCTCAATCAATTAAAAGCCTTGGAATATCATTATCGTGATTCTGGATTGAATGGCAGAATCAAAAAGAATTATCCTCCTGAGTTAAAAGCAGCGCTTAAGTTATTAGAAAAATATGCTGAGAATGCTGATGCTGACAATCCATATTCTGATTTAATCCTAAAGGAAAAGTTTGATGGAACTGGAACTGTTGCGCAAAAGAATAAAACACGTAGACCAATTTTTTATCAAACTCTTTGTGACGGTGACATTATAAAGATTGGAGATGAATATTTAGGTACTGATAATAAATGGCGTAAAGTACTTGGCGAGATTGGAAATAAACATAATGAGGTAAGCAACGGTTCCATTCGTAGAAAAATAAATGTATAATGAAAACAATATCTCAATTAATCCTTCATCTGGAAAAACTCAGAGCTGAACATGGCGACATCAACTGCGTCATATCTGAAGCTGATGACTACTGGGGAAGTGTACAATCTCATATTGAGAACCATAATGTAGTTGTTAGTGAACACGCTCAACCTGACGGTCCAAAATCTGGGAAGTCAGAAAAAGCCGTTGTATTTAGTTATTCTAGTTTTTAATTAACCTCAAACAAAAATGACAAGACAACAGGCCTGGCTTATTGATACAAAAATTTTAATTGGTATGAGAAAAGATGCAAATAACACTGCTGCAATTGGAAATAAAACTGGCTTCATCTATAAAGACAATATGAAACAAGGCGAAGCTTATAGATATGCCCAGGAATTAAATGACAATAAAAATTTTAACGTTTTATTTGTAACATAAGATTATTTATTATATGTTTGTATAACTTGATTAGGTGTCGAATACAGAGTTAAGGAATGACAAGTCCTGAAATCCTCCTGAGAATTATCTCTGGGGGATTTTTATTTATAGCTCATCTATCATATCATTGCGGCTCATATCGTATCATTACTGAGCCACATTCTACTTTCCTTTGAGCTTAAACAAAACTAAAAGTCTCAAACAGTCAAAAGTTTTTTATTCTACCAGACAAATAAATTCTTCGAGATATTTTTGATTTATTCGGATAAATCACATTATTTAAAGAATTATTCTCTTTTTATTGCAAATTAATAGCAAATTATTCTTTATCACAATTATGTAGGCACATATTTTGAGTGCTATAAGTGTACGGTAATTCAAAATATAGCTACGCCATGGAAACTGCAACAAAAGAATTAGATAATAAGACCATTCTATCTAAAGGGATAAAAGTAAGAAAACAAATAGTATTAACTGTTTTTAAAGCTATAAGTAATGAAAAGCAAGTGATTACATATCCTGAACTAGATAAGTACTATGACGATGGATTCTTTATCGAGGATTTTAAACAAACAAACCTTGGTAATAATAGCCTAATGATTACATTCATACTTAAAACGGCAGAAATATCAATGTACCGATAAATTATTAAACAAAACCAAATATAATTTTGTTATACCTCAGCTCAAACAAAATTATATTTGGTTTTCTTTTTTTTCTTTTCTCTGACCTATAACATTATAAGACAGAAAGTTTACAACTTGAGTCGACCACCTTCGGGTCAGGGGTAATCCACTCCTGCGTTATATTCTGCTCACACCACAGTCCGCCAACCTCACAATTAAGAATCGTTATAAACTACAAATTGTTAATAACTTTTTTCTTTTTTATCCGTATAATAAAGATTGAGTTACGAACAACTTATGAACAGCCTATGCACACTTAACGACTGACAACTTCAGGAAACAGGCACGTGCCTGTCATGTATATTTATTGTCACCGTTCGAACGGTGACATGGCGGAGCTGTACTCGTATATTTATACATATAATTTCCAGCATCATTTGCAGCATCACTTGCAGCATCATAACTCGTGTAAAATAAGTGGCGAAATTTCGCTAAAAACGATGGTTGTAAATATCAAATTAAAATCGTGCCAGATTATTGTTCTGATTTTATTTAATTTTCCAATTTTAGAAATTGTATTTTGTGAAACATATGTTCCACGTGGAACATCACAAAACAGGACGTGTCGGCACGTCATCACTTTCTATATTTAGAAAAAGTGTAAAAAGTGGCGTTTTTAGCGAAATTTTGATGGTTGAGAAATGGGTAAGTCAGGCACGTGAAAAACGGGAACTGAACAGTATCGAAATACTGAATCTGAATATCATTCATTTTTTACACATAACCCATTC
>JAHFPP010000004.1 GCA_023266675.1 Candidatus Woesearchaeota archaeon | reverse complement strand
TAAAACTCAGGCAAGTCGTCTAAGGACGGAAAATTCTTGATTATTCTGTCTAAGCATTCGGCAAATGTCAGCCTAATTGTTGCAATTTTTTCTAGCTCAATTGTTTTTGACTTCTCAAGCCTGTTTGACGGCTTACCCGCAAGAGAACTTCGCATTATGTCTCCTCGCTCAGTTGCGCGCCTAAATGCCAAGTCTATATAAAAATCGGCTTTCTCTATCTTTTTTAAGTCCTGAAAGTTCATAACGACTAGAAAGAATGATTTCTTTAAATAGCTTGCTTAAAAAGTCAGATTTATTTGAACATCTCTTCCTCATATAATCAGCTTGTAGAAAAATTTATATACTGCTTAGTGATTACATTTTTTATGAGAACTTTTGAAAGCGGTTATAAAACCCCAACTGACTTTATGTTACAGGAATATGGACGATTACATTCTTTAAATCCTGAACATGCACTTTTGCATGGTTTCAAAGTGTCAGGTGACAAAATTGAAATCCCTGTGGCAACCTATAATTCGCTTTTACAAAGATTTGAAACAACTTGTGGTAGAGCTTTACCTCCTCTCCAACTTCCAACCTTCTTTGCATTATATTCAATAGAATTGAGAAAAGCAGCTGATGAGGTAGAGGGAAGTCTTATCCATTTTCAAAACATGCAGGGTAATGGGTCAATAAAAAGTTTAGATGACCTTGGTAATAATACCTTTTAATTTTATATATACTCTAACAATTTTATATTTTGAAAACAAACTTGATTAAAATTATCATTTCTAATCTCATTTTAAATTTAGATTATGTTCTTCCTTTTCACTTAAACAATTCGCGAAGTACATTGTATCCTTTCATGACTTCTTTCTCGTCAACGATTATTGTGAACTCTGTTGGTGTTGAGACTACTTCCCGGATGTTAATATTTTCCCACGTTAAAACACGCGTTATAAGGTAAAAAAAACCAGGAAGGTCCATAAGGTCAATTGGCAAAGACAATGAAATCGCAGCAACGTTTTTGGATTCATGAATTATATTCTCACTTTTCATTATTGACTTTAGCTTTGAAAGGTTTTTTGTGTTTGAGACAATTGTAACTTCATGGTTTCCAAGGTTTATCGCAAGAACGTCGCCAGACGAGTAGTCAACGACTTCAAACACTTTTTGAAGCGCCTTATTAATATTCAATGATTTTTTGTAGGCGATATTGAAAAGTCCAGATTTTATTGTTATAGTAGTTTCCGGCGAAAACCTAAAACTTGTATCGCTTTTCCCCTCAAGCTTTTCGCACAGACGCCGTAGTGCCATCATAACAGCCGCATGCTTAACAGGCTTTTTTATCTCTTCTTTTATTTTTGGGATGAGTTCATCTGCAAGGGCACCGTAATTTATCAGTCCTCGTAAAAGCGCCTCCTGTAAGTAAGGCATTTTTGTGACTTCCCGTTCAACTATATGAGCTATTGTGACCATTGTTAGTATAATAACAGAATGTTATTAATAAATATTTGCAAACATTCTAGAAAATAGATAGTCTTTTATATATACTACAGATTATACAATAATTAAATTTTATGTTTATATCAACGGGGGTTGATTTTCATGAAAACAAATATTTTATTTATTCTAGTCTTAGCAATAAGTATCTCTTCAGTTTTTGCTGACAGTAATTTTGTCAGTATTGAGGGTAATGGCGTTAATATTTCTTCGCCTGAGACTGTTTATTGTCATGGTACAGTTTGTACGATTGAGTATTCGATTATGAATCTTGGCAGCGTTGATAAGAACGTGGTTGTTTCCAATGTTTTTCATTCTGATAAAGTTTCCCCACAGAAGTTTGAAAAATACGGTCAGATAACTGAGACGAGAAGTGTGAATAATCCTTATCCTTGCGATGTTCAAACTGATGTTTTAAATGATTCAGTTTCAGATGTTAATTCGGTTCAGTTAAATGAAAATGGTTCAGTTATAGTCAAGCCTGTTATGATGTGTGACAATGTTACATCTTATGATTACACTTATCAAGGCTTTTCTGAAATGTCTTCAGATAAGGCTTCAAACGAGATAAATAATAATGATTTGGTTACGCTTTCTCAAAATTCTGAGCAGAAGTTTAAGACAACTGTTTATCAGCCTCTTGGTCAAAAAACAAAGTATGATATCAAAGCAACTGATGATGATAATAAGGAGACTACTCTTGATCCTTTCTTAGATTCAAATAATTATTACATAAATTTGTCTTCATATTTTACTCCAAATCAGACTATTTGGGATGCTTCAAAACAAGGCGCATTGTCTGTAGGTAGTACTGGCGGAGCTATTAGAGGACTTATTTGGAGCGGTGCTATTAATGGTTCTGCAACCTCTATCAGAATTAAGTTTCAAGCCGGAAATACGGTCGGTCTGAACACAAGTAATTATGCTTATATCGCAGAAGTAAACGGATTAGATGTTGGAAAGGTTATGAGCGGTACAAAAAGAAATCTTACTTTTAATGGCAGTAATACTTTTAATTTAGCTGCAAACGGTGTAGTTTATAGTGATGTGATGAGTTATAACATAACTTCAGGAAAAAGTTATTCTATAACTTATCATCCTAACGATGGAAGTCAACAACAGTTATCAGCGAATACTTCAACCGGCGGGTTTGTTGGATGTTTTATTCGTTATCCTTATGCAAGCGGGCAGTTAGAAGATGATGATTGGTCAGATAATTCACCAACACCACAAAGCAATTCATACACATCTGCTTTACTTATGGAAGCTACAAGTATGAATGGAAATTTTCCTATTAACTCATTACAATCATCTGACAATTTATCAATAAGCTCAAGCGGGACAGGTGTTGTTATATCCTACAATAATAATGTTGTAACACAATTAAATGACACGGCACTAGGAAATAACTTATTATCAGGTCAGTGTTATAATCTGATAGCTGGAAAAACCAGTTTGAACTGGAGCATTTTCGGTTTTTACAACAGTTCAGATGGTTATTCAAAAATAATAAACTATACTTTTACAAATTGTTTTTCCAATGAAACGCAAGGGAGGGATGCGATAATTCAGGGAGTAATCGCGTCTGAACTTGGGACAGCTTATAATTCTTATAATGATAAAAATGTTTATATAAGGCTGGCAAACACGACGCAGGCGTTGGGAGCATTTGACGTGTTTATAACTTCTGGTAATAAAAGGTACGCTTTTAATTATAATCAGAATAGCAGCATAAGCTTTCCGACAATGTATAATATCACGCCGGTGTTTTATGTTTGGCAAAACTTTAACATGTCATCTCTAGCAATAAAGAACAGCGTTCAAAGCTTGATTGACAGCACTAATTAGGTTGGAGGATTATTAAAAAATAAAATGTCTTCCAACAAAATAGTTTTAAGTTTATTTGTTTTCTTATTACTAGTTGGCGTGGGATTTGCAGATAATTACAAACCTTATCTGCACAGCGCTAAGGTTCCTGAAACGCCTAAGGTGAGAATGTTTGGGCAGTACAATACTAACTTATTTCCTGGAAGCGCAACTTACAATTATCCAATTGATGTTCCTAAAGGTGTCAATGGTTTATCGCCTTCAGTTTTTGTTTCTTATAATTCACAAGGCGCTAAAGGAAGACCAGGAATTTTAGGTTCTGGTTGGAGTTTAAACCAGGACTTGATTTATCGTGATGCCAATGGAACACCTGATGATGTAAGTGATGACAAATATTTAATGATTCTTGACGGCAACCAGTATGAATTGATATATTTCAATGGTGCTTATCATACAGAAGTTGATTACTGGTTTAAGATTATAAAAAACTCTGCTAACTGGACTGTTACAAAACAGGACGGCAAAAAATACACTTTCGCGTATGTATTGGACTCTTCGCGAGGTTATACCTCTAAATGGTTATTATCACTAGTTGAAGATACTAATTCGAATTCTATAAACTATACTTATTTACTTAATCCTTACGCTGAAGATTCGTCAGCTGTTTATCTTGATAACATAAAATACAACAGCGACCAGAAAAGAGTGGTAAGTTTTGTTTATGAAAGCTCTGTCCGACCTGACAGGCGACGAGTTTATGACCAAGGAAACTTGTTTGAGGAGTCAAGAAGATTGACAGATATCACCATAACTGTTGATTCTGCGCTTGTTAGAAGAAATCATTTTACATATACTTCATTAACTCCTTCATTATCTTCACTTTCAAAGATAACTCTTTATGGAAATGATAATGTTTCCTCGCTTTTCAGCATAAACTTCGATTACTATGTTTCATCTGAAGGTTATTCGAATTCAACTTCATGGACGCCTGTTGGCGTCTTTAGTGACGCAACTAATGATTACGGGTTTCAGCTTCTAGATTTAAACAATGACGGATTCATTGATGTTGTTCAAAACAACGCTTCTAATAACAATTCTTGGATAAACAATAAATCAAACGGCTGGAGTTTGGATTCTTCTTGGAATCTTCCCGTTGCGATTATTTCTTCAAATATTGATTTAGGTGTTAGGTTTGCAGATGTAAATAGAGATGGCTATACTGATTTGTTGAAATCCAATTCAAGCAGCAGAATTGTCTATTTGAACACTGGTAGCGGTTGGAGTTTAAGCTCATGGAGTATACCTCTTGATTTTGTTAATTCATCTGGCTTTGATCAAGGCGTGCAATTAAGTGATGTTAATGGTGATGGAAGAATTGATTTGATTCAGGCGAAGTCAGGCAACAGAAGCGTTTATTTGAATACTGGCAGTGGTTGGAGTTTAAGCGTGTGGAGTGTTCCTGATGATTTTGTAACAACCATTGATACAGGTTTAAGGCTGGTTGACATCAATGGCGATGGATTGCCTGATTTACTGAAAGGAAATTCATCTTTAAAGGCTTGGCTAAATAACGGCTCTGGTTTTGTTAATTATGATTCAACTTGGGCTCCGCCAATAAGTTTTGTGAATTCTTCTGGCGGAGACTTAGGTGTTCGTTTTGTTGATGTCAATGGTGATGGTTTGGTTGATATTTTGAATCAGTCAAACGCGGCTTACTTGAATACTGGTTTTGGTTGGAGTTTGAATAACTCCTGGAAGTCGCCTGAGGATTTCATTGTTGGCGGTAAAAATATTGGTAGACGATTAGCTGATGTTGATGGGGATGGTTTTGTTGATATCATGATTTCCTATAATGTTTCAAATTATACTTGGACGAAGAATTCTACTTTGCCTTACATGCTTAAATCTATAACTAATGAATATGGCGGAGTTACTTTTATCAATTATACGAAGTCAACGCAGTATTCAAATATTAATTTAGGTTTTAACATTTTTGTTGTCAATAATGTTCTAAAGAATAATTCTCTGACATCTGATTTCAACATAGTCGCTTTTACTAATTATAATTATTCTTTAGGCAAATACAATTATGACAAATCTGAGTTTAGAGGATTTGGAATATCAACAGAAATTGACAATGATTCTGTTACAAAACATTACTTCATGCAGGATGATGCAAGGCGAGGAAAAGAGTATCAGACAGAAATTTACAATTTTAATAATAATTTGTTTTTCAAAAATACTAAAGATTATAATTACACTTACTCTAACGGAATTTATAATCTGTCTTTGAAATCATCAACAGATTACGTTTATGATGGAAATTTAATTCCAAAAATACATAATATATCCTACTCTTACAATTTATTTGGTAATCCTCAATTTGTGATGGATTTTGGTGATGCTGATGTTGTTGGTGATGAGAAATATTATAATTATTCATATGGTTTTAATTTTGATGCTTGGATTATTAACAAAGTTTCAAGAGTGACTGCGTATGATTCAAACTTTAATAAAGTCAAGGAGACAAAATATTATTATGATAATTTAGGGTTGAATGGCGTCGGCTCAAAAGGTGAATTGACCAAAACAGAGCAATGGTTAGAATCTGGAAATGATACTTACAATTATTTCAATTATGATTCATTTGGGAATTTAATCTCAAAAACAGATTCACTTGGAAACATTTACAAATACAAATATGATAAATTGAATATCTTTGTCGAGTCAACTGTTGACCCACTTGGGCATGTATCAACATTTAGTTATGACGCTGGCACTGGAAATCTTTTATCATCAACTTCAAACGGAATAACAACCTATTACACATACGACACATTCGGCAGAATTTTGAAAGAAATCAAACCATACGACTCAACATTCTTGCCAACAAAAACTTATGTTTACTCATTTGACGGCGTTGCTCCTGAGAAAATCACAGTCAAACAAAAAACGACAGCCAACGACACAGACAACACCAACTTCTTTTATGATGGTTTTGGCAACATCGTTCAAATTAAACAAGAAATAGAAAACGGTCAAGAAGTTGTCAAAAACATTTTCTATGATTCTAAATTTAGAGTTGGTTCAGAACAAAACCCTTACTTCGCAAATTATAATTCGGGATTGACAAGCAAGTCATCAACAGACAATATCACAATTTACAATTATGACTCATTGTCAAGAGTTGTTTTAGTAAAAAATACAGACGGAAGTAATAAGACCGTCTCTTTTAATCAATATAACATAACAGATTACGATGAAAATGGGCATAGACATATTTATTCTATTGATGCGTATGGAAGGATAACAAGGGTTTACGAATACAACAAAGACCCATACACGCAAATAGACGAAACATACACGACTTCTTACCAGTATGATAGTAACGACAATCTAATCAAAATCACTGACAATGAAAACAACGTTTTCCAATTCTTTTATGATGCATTAGGTCGTAAGATAAAGATGATAGACCCAGACATGGGAACATGGACATACCAATACGATGCAAATAATAACTTGATTTCTCAAACTGACAATAAAAATAGTACAATTACTGAAAGCTATGATTCTTTGAATAGGATTAAGTCAAAGCTTAGTTCAAAAGTCAATACTTCTTTTGATTATGACCAACAGTTTTATGGCACTCTTTCAAATGTTACTATCGGCAACAGAACTTTTGCTTATACTTATGATGATAGATTAAGAATTTCTAAGATTACTGAGAATACTTTTGGTTATCCTATTGTGCAGAATTTTGAATATGATTCTCAAGATAAGTTAGTAACAAATAAGGGTTATTCCAAGCTGGATTACATCTTCAATAAACAAGAGTTTGTTAGGAAGATACCAAATTACATTACAGATACGTCTTTTAACGCATTTGGCAGTATTTCAAGCAGAGGGTATTCAAATGGCTTGACGATGAATTTTGCTTATAATCCGCAAAATAATAGGCTTACAACAATATCTGTGCCGAGTGTGATGAATTTCGGTTATCAATATGATTCTATTGGGAATATTGTGCAAATTAATGATAGCCTAACCCCGAAACTTTACAGGATGAGCTACGACTCATTAGACAGACTGGTTAATGCAACAATTGGCACCGATACCTACACTTATTCCTATAATTCAATTGGAAATATGCAAAAGATTCTCAAAAATAATGAGTCGAAGAAACTTGTTTATTCAGGTCTTGCACACGCTCCAAGTAAAATCATTGAAGGTGGTGCAAGTGTTGATTTACAAAATCCTCATGAATTAAGCACTAACTCAAAAGATAGAGTATTTGAGTTCTATTTGATAAATGAAAAAAATAGCACTATTACCGCTAATTTTAGCACTAACTTTGGTGATGGCAGTCCGACATTCACATCTAATAATATGAATATTACAGATAGTGTTATTGTTCTTGTAGAGCAGAATTATAGTCACGGCGGAGATTATTCAGTTAACTTTACAGCAAGTGCAAATGGATTGTCAGATTATGAGACTAAGGATATTAAATTCGGGACAAATGCAGAGGCACTTGACATTCTCTATTCAGACATTACAAGAAGAATGTTTGAACTGATTATTGGAAATGATGTTAAAGAACAGGCGAATAACATTAACTGGAACTGTAGCGAAAATATTTATAGTTTCATGACAATGAATTTATCGGGTAATAGTTCTTCATCAGATTTAATTGATTACTATTATTCCTCGCCAGGTAAAAAGACTTTCCAATGCAATGTTACTTCTTTAGATGGAAATGATAGTATAAGCAAAGACTTAACGATTAGAGGCTTGGAAGTTGAAGATTATGATGTGCTTTACTCAAATATAAGCCGATATGTCATGGCATTTACAGCTAAGAATTACTACAATAATCTTTCAACGAATATTAAAATCTCGACAAATAATGAGACTTTTAATAATTCCTTTAACATAAGTTCAAATGAAGATATAATAGTAATAACTGAAATAAATTATTCCTCTGACGGTCAAAAAGATTATGAAATTGATTTCACCTCAAATGATACAAGCTCATCACACATTGAGAGATTCTTGATAGCTGGAATTTCAATCGAGAATTATGTTAGATTAGAGAATAATTATACAAGCCAAGTTCTTATGTTTGATGTTAAAAATAATTGGAAATCTGGTAACATAAGCTGGAATCTTACTAATCCAGATGTGAATGTTACAATTGATGTAAACAATGGTGATTCTGTTGCTGTAATCATTGAAAATTCATATAATGTTTCAGGAAATAATAAAGCAGAAATCAGAGCAAAAGCATCATCTTATGTCGATACTATGACAGACTTTTTTACAGTCTTGCCATTGCAGATAAGCTCATTTGAAGCTTTGACTGGCAATGTTTTTGAGATAGTTGCAAGGAATCATTTGAATTCATCTCAAGTCTTTAATTGGCAGTTGGATAGCATTAACTCGACTAATTCAATAAACATCACTTCTGATGATGCTTTCATTATTGTAGAACAGAATACTTCAAGTGGTATTTATGTCTCGACAGCAAGAATCAATTCAAGCCAGTATGCAGATACAGAAAATGAATTGGTGATATCATGAAAAATCTCAAACTAATTAGCATTTTCATGATTTTGCTAATCATAACTCTGCCAATCTGCTTTTCTGTTGAGTATGATTTAACATGGGACCCTAACGGAAATCTTGAAAGTGGCGACGGATTTTATCATGAATACAACTCTTATAATCAGTTATGGAAAGTGTATAATGGCAGTAACTCGTCAGGCACTTTACTTGTTGAATATTTTTATCATCCTATAGAGGAGAGAGTTCATGTAAAGAAAACATACTATCCTAACGGCTCTGTAAAACAGATGCTGATTTACAGCAGTCAGAATTTTGTAAAACTCATTAATGATTCAGGAGAATATAACTATACTCTTGTTTATCACAATGGACAATTAGTTGCTCAACAAGAAGATAGCTCTGCTGGTAGCACTAAATATTTCATAATGTCCGACCATCAAGGGTCAGCTACTGTCGTCACGAATTCAACTGGTGGAATAGTTGAAAACACGGCTTATGCTCCGTTTGGAGACATACAATCAGGCGGTAACTTATCAAGATATAATTATGAAGCTAAAGAGTATGACCCATTAATCAAAAGCACAGATTATCATTTTAGACAACAAGGAATCGCTGGCACACCGCCATTCCAACAACCAGATACATTGATTCCCAATGTTTACAATCCTCAGGATTTGAACCGCTATGCCTTCGAAAATAATAATCCTGTGAAAAATACTGACCCGACTGGACACATTGTTCCTTATTTCATTTTTATGGCACTTATATACGGGTCGATAATATTAGCAGATTATACCATACCTGCAATACCCCGAGCAGTTTCTTTATATGGCAATGATGTTAGTAATTTTATGGATAGCAAAGTTAATGATATAAAAGATGAAGTAAAACAACTAAAAGAAACTTTCGTTGACACAATAGAAAAACAAAAGGAGATAGCAAAATTTCTAAAAGATAAAGAACAATCAAGTGTAGTGGTAAATTTAAAAAATCCAACTCCTAACATGTGTTATGCACCAACTCAATCGGACAATTCAAATAAGGTGACAGAGAGCAATCCTTCGTTGGTTACACAATCAACATCGTCTAATAGACAAAGAAATAGTTATGGTATTACATATGCAACCCCATCTGGTTCAGAAAGAGGATATTATTCAGGTGGAAGCTTTGTATCAAGCGAAACAGGCAGATATACTAGGGACACAAAAACAGGCAAAGTTACTGATTCAAGAAAATAGACGAGGAAAAAACTCAAATAGATTTATTAATAACTTATACAATTAGAGCATAATGAGAAAAGACCTATTACCAACACTAATAGAACGGGCAATAATCATCCCTTTTTGTTTGTTAGTTCTATCTGGGATTATTTTCAGTTTACATAAAATAATTTATAGAGAATGGGATACTTGGGGAAATTTTATAGTTCCAATAACTCTACTCTTCGTGATTTTTATGTTGTTAGTTATTACTTCATATTATTTGGAAGAGTATTTTCCAAATTCAAAAATAGCACAAAAAATCAAAAAAGGGTTAGATAAATTAAGGGATTTATTGACTAACGCACGAATTCCTTGAATTTTTTAAAAAAAGAGATAAAAGAATAAGTTAGTCGAGATATTGACAAATTCTAACGTCATTACGAAATTAATACCTTCTTTTTAAACTAGCCCTAAACCCGTATTCGTTCTGATATACATTCTCCGAGTTTCGTTTATGAATGGAGGATGTCTATGTTTACGGGCTAAAATGGTTGACAATTCCACAAGAGACCTCATCATTGTAATTACAATAGCTTTGTCCTTAAGTATAAACAAAGCGGTTTTTGATGAAATCCGTGAAGTTCTAAAATTCTTAGTCATTGGGTTAATTATCTTGGGGTTACTCGTTTTAGGAGTTGTCTATTTTGTTAAAAAATCCTTAACGAAAAGAAAATCTGAGAGTTTAGAAGCTACAAAACCGATTGTATTATCTCAAATTGAAGAACATACCTTAACGGAAAAGAGATTACCTCTAATTGAAGATAGCCGCAAAACGGAGAAAACGCCTCAAATTGCGGCTATTCCTAAACGAAAAGACATCACAATCACTTTGGATGCCGATAAACGATTTTTCAGGTTTAGAGAGCTTAAGCTTGAGGAAGTGAATTACCTGTTAGCCAAAGGCTACAGGATTAGTGAACATAAAAGCTTAAGCTCAAACAAAAAAGAAAAATATCTTTTGAAAACTAGATTTAATGAAAGTCTAAACCACTGTTTTGTGGTTTTTGATATAGCAAATTTTCTTGAAAGTAAAGGTGTCCAGGTTTCTTTGTTTGTTACAAAGAAACCTGATTTGGTTTTTGAATTGAATTCAAGAAAATTTGCAGTTGAAGTTGAAACTGGAAAAGTTATCAAGAAGAAAAGACCTGAACTGATAAAGAAAGTTAATCTTTTGAAAAAAGAGTATGATGAATGGTTTTTTGTTGTAAGCGATAAAAAATTAGTTCAGAAATATAGAAGTTTAGGAAAAACGATTGAGAAAAGATATCTTTTGAATTACTTAGAAAAAATATTGAAATGGGGGCAAATTAGCCCCCAGAAAAGTTCTAATCAAAATAACTCTTATCGACGAATGGGGGCTTTTTCTAAGTCAAAAAAGCCCCCCACCATAATAGGCTCTTAACATTAACTGACTTTTTTAGAAAAACATTTTGGAGGGATAGAAAATGGATAAAAAAGATAGATATAAGGAAATTGATTTGGAAGTTTTGGATGCAATTAAAAGCAGTCCATCAAAGGGTTTGTATTTTGCAGACCTTGTGAAGATTAGACCTGACCCTATGAAGATTCATAAAGTTTTGAGAAAGCTTATTTCAAAGAATTTTTTATCAGAAAGAAGCGGTGTTGATGGAGCTTATTTCTACATTGCCGAAACCAATCAGGAGCTAATTATTGAGAAAGTTGTCTGCCCAATGTGCAACACTATCAGAAGAATCAGGAAAGACCATCAGATAACAATTCATTGTGCTAATCCTGATTGCAGAACTGCTCGTGGAGTGCATAGAAATTTTTGGCTTGTAAATATCGACCATTGGAGAAAAGGGTCTCTTAAGATGATTAATCGAGTAAATTAATTGTAAAACTGCAACCATTAAGCACGTCGTGTCTGGTGGGACTTCGTTTTTTTTCGTGTGCCCGACATCAGCCTTGTGTAACTGGTTGCATTTTTTACTTTTTTATAAGGGAGGTTGAAGAAAATGTTTTGCGGAATAGACGTATCAAAAAATAAATCACAGGTTTGTATACTTAATGATGATAGGACTATCTTCAAGGAATTTGAAATAGCTCACACAAAAGAGGGTTTTGATGAATTAGAACATAACATAACTTATGACACAACTATTGCTATGGAGACAACAGGGAATTACAGCAAAGCAATATATGATTATTTCAAAACGAAATACAATGTTATTTATGTAGATAATGCCCAAATGCATACTTTTGCTAAACTGCATTTTACCCATATGAAGAATGATAAGATAGATGCAAGGCTAATCTCAAAATACTTATCGTTTGGTTTAAAAAAGATAAATCCTATTAAAGAAGATGAGATGAGGGATTTGGCAAGATTATATTATAAGACGAGCTCTCAGCTTAGTAAATACAAGCACATGTTTAAAGGACAGATAAACATAATATTTCCTGAACTTGAAACACATTTTCACTTGTCAAAAACTAAAGCAATCACAGGGTTATTAACAAGATATCCAAGCCCTGAGATAATAGCAAAACTAACAGATGAGGAAATGCAAGAAGCCTTAACTTCTAAATACAAAAAACTGGCATTTCTTCAAAAAAAGTTTATTCCTAAAATAAGGGAATTAGCACAAAAAAGTGTAGGTATCAAGGGATATCCTACTGATTGCTTTGTTCAAACAATCAAGATATTAAATTTCTATGAAGCGACAATGGAGGATATCAAATCAAAAATCAAAGTCGCCGTCATGTCAAGTCCCTATAGCAGATTATTAAATGAGTTTGGATATGATGATGTAAGTTTGGCTTGTATAATTGGTGAGGTTGGAGATATAAGGCGATTCCCAAATCATAAAAAATTTGTAAGCTACTGCGGATTAAACGTGAGTGAGAAACAATCAGGTAAAAACTTAAGCAAAAATTGTTATATAACAAAGAGAGGCGATAAGATATTGCGACACACTTTTTATTTATTGTCACTCGTGCAACTAAGTCATAACAAAGAGGGACACTTAGCAAAGTTTTTCAACAGACTAAAAGAGAAAGGAAAACATCCAAAACAATGTGTTACAGCAACTTCAAGAAAATACGCTGTAAAATGCTATTATGACATGATGAAATGCCATGTGAATTAATTAAAGAATCAACCTAACGATAAAGCAATTACTCTCTAAAAAAGAGCAAGCTTTATAAGTTTCTTTACAGATTTCATTTAAATATGCGTGTTAACAGGTATTTGATATGGGAACCTTAAAAGATTCATTTATAATAAATTTGAAAAATTCTGATATCTATATCAAAGAATATCAGGCATGTGGTTTAAACTCCATACTAGCTATTCTTGAACATCTTGGTTACATAAATAAAGTAGATATTAATGACCTAAAAGTGATTTTTGATTACGACCATGAAGGCATAAGAGATGAAAGATACATTTTCAATAAATTCAATACTTATCTGAAACAAAAGGAAGTGCCTTATTCCTTCTCTGTAAGGAAATTTGAGAGTATTCAAGACATCCATAAAAACTTAAGCAATAACATTCCAATACCAGTATTTTTTTGGTTAAAAGTGCTTGATTTTACAAGAAAACATTATAAAAATGAATATCAATTAGACTTTGGTGACATACATAGGTCTGATGTCAAACATGTATTGCTTTTTGTTGGATACAAATCAAAAGGTGACGAGATACTTTTTATTGACCCGAGTTACCAGATGCCATGGATATCAAAAAATGAGAAAGACTTATTAAACCATTATTTTAAACTTGATAAAAAAGACTTTTATGAATGCATAAAACAGATAAAGGCTTTTATAGAAGTAAAATATTTAAAGACAGAAGCCAAGAAATATAACAATAAACGAAAAGAACAAGAAAAACAGGAAAAATTAAAATGAGCTTATTAATTGATAACAGGATAGAGAATTTTAAACAATCACTTAATTTTCAAACCTTAAAAAAATATGGTGTACGTCTAAATGTAAGTGATGTAAAAGAGTTAGGAAATAATAACTACAAAGTTTATTTTAATTACAACAAAATTTTTAATGTTATTGATGAAAACTCAAAAAAGGTATATATAAGAAATATCTATTTCGAGAATATATATGGAGCAGATGTAAGAGAAGGGGAAGATTTAAAACTTCCTTTGCAAGAAATTAATAATGCGATTAATGATGAGTTTATTGAACTAAGAAATAATTTGTTTAACAAGGTAATATCGAATAAAAAAATCATGATTCAAATATTAAAATCAATACACACTACTTCCGCATTTTTAAATAAATTTTATGTACTTCTTAATGAATTAGTTTATGACGATGTTATAAAAAAAGATAAACTTACAAGAATGATAGAATCAGATAAGAAATATGAAAAGTATATTCAATTGCTTGTCGATTCAGATATGGCAGAGTTTAATAGTAAAGGAGAATTAAAAGCATCCAACAAATTTAAAAAATTATTAGAAGAAAATAAAAAAGCACATAATTTAGCAGTAGAAGAAGCAATATCTAAAGTTTTAAGCAATAACTATGATTATATAATCCATGAATTAGGGATAAGACACTTAAAACCTTATGTTGATATAATTGCTTGTATGTTATATTTGTCAGATAATATGAAGATAAATAGGGTTTCTATAGATATTAATAATTTATACAAAATTTATGAAAACTTATTCAACAAAATATCTGACATAAAATTTAATGAAAAATTAAATTCACTTGTGATGTCTGGAATATTCTCAAGAACAGATAATGCAGTAATGCTACAATGTTAAATTGTTAAAAAAATAATTCTTAATTATATTTTCCTGCCTCTTTCAAAACATCTTTCCCTATAGAAGTTATGCTGTAAAATCTGAATTTTTTGTCTTTAGGATTCTCACACTTGACAAGATTATGTTCTACCAATTCATTTAATGCTCTGCTTATACTCGGTCTTGGTCTTTTTAATGCCTTCGATAACATAATTGGTATTAATGGTTTTTCGTCTAATTGTCTCAATATTTCATAATTTATCTTACTTTTCATAACAACTATGAAGTTTTTTTCCATAATAACCTGAGCGTAACGGCTAGATATAAATAATATTAACATATAAGTAACATATTAGTAACATTTAAATATGTGTCGTCATACCTGACAAAATATAGTAATAGCTCAAAACCAAAGATGGCTGACTAGCTTTAACGATTTTGGGTGAGGTAGGCTCTTTTTTTATTAAAAAAGATGAGTTTAAATATAAAACTCACAATTTAACCTATTGATAGGTTACCTAATGGTTCTTATCATACAAAAGGACTTCATACACATTCAGAATTAGTAACAACCTGATACTTTGATTCAAAATGTGTATGACCCGCAGATGTTAAATCGTTATAATTTTGAGAGGTCGAATCCATACAGATACATTGACCCGAGTGGACATGCTTTAAAGGGTGCATTATTTGGTTTGTTAGATTTAGCAAAAGGCGGGTATGCTGCTTATCTTGGTTACGGAATTGCGGTTGCAGCTGGGGGAAGTGCAGTACTTGCTGTGGGTGGTGCAGTAATATTAGTTGGTGGTATTGTTATAGCAGGTTATGGTCTTACCAAATTAATAAGTTCGACCTTTACAACAAGTTCGCAAGATACTAAAATTGATGAAGACTTAGGTAAGGTAAGTACTGTTTCTTCAACTCTCAATACAATTGCTGGAAATAAAGATTCAAAAAGGACGGAAAGTCTTAACCAAGTAGATTCAATGAGTACGAGTTTGTTAACTGAATCAATGCGTCCTGACCCATCCATTTTTTATACTATCTTAACTGAACTTACATATAATGTATTTCATAATTATATCAGTCAAATAGATGAAAGTTCTAAAGTAAATAATAATGACAAATCAGGTTCAACCAGTGGTACTAGTGGTCAAAGCAATTCAAACGGGAATACAAACAATAATTACCAGAATAATGTTCCCTTAAATTATAAGGATTATTGCTCTACTCATTCGGCACGCTTTTGCTAGATTAAAAAAATATTTAAATAGAAAAGGTATTAAGACTAAAATGGATATGAATAAATTATTAATGATATATGAAATCTGTTTAGGGTTGTATGTTTTTTATGTTCGTTTTTCAAGTTTGCATTTATTTAATTATACTTTAAAAGTATGCCCTGAATTTGGCAGAAAAAGAAAATTCACATTCTGGTTTAGATATTACTTTAATCCAAATCTTCCAGAAATTCCTAATGAATTAAGACCAAAATATGCAAAACAAAGATTATTGGAACTAATTGGAATTGGTTTGGTAATAATATATATCCCTTTATTTTTAATTTATAGGTATCACCTATTCTTTTAGATAATGAATCTGGGCAAAAGGGAAGTTAAAGGATAAAAAACATTGCTATTCCTTACCTTCGGTACACTTTTTGTTCTGTGGGTTACATTTTTGCACTAATTTTGACACTTTTGTGTAAATTTATGCAATTTTGTAGGCTCAGTTCTATATTGTTTTCATAATCGTTTAGGATAGTTATGTTTACGATTTGCTATACAATCTCCGAGTTCGGCTTTTATTGTTTGTGAGGCTCGTAATTGTTATGGATTTAAAGGTGCATGAGTAATGACTGACGATTCAACAAGAGATTTAATCATTGTAACAGCAATATTCTTGTCTTTAAAATTAAGTCGTGTGGCTTTTGATAAAATTATTACTAATTTGAAATTCTTAATAATTGGATTAATAACAAATTATGAGTAATTTGTTATATTAATAACATAAAGTTATTAAAGAATCTGAAATTTATCTTAACAATATCAAAGAGATAGAGGGGTATTCATGAATGATGTTATAGTGTGCAAGTTTGGCGGCTCATCAGTTGCAAACTCTTCACAAATAAAAAAAATAGCCGAGATAATTCGTGCAGACAAGTCAAGAAAAGTTGTTGTAGTCTCTGCTCCAAAAGGAGTTACAGACGAATTAATCAATGCTGCAAAGAAATATTTTGAAACAAAAATTTTCCCATCAAAAGAGTTTCAGAAAATAAAGGAGATATATGACGAGATAGGAGCAAACCTTTCAATAAAAAAGACAACCGACGAAGCGCTTAATGAGCTAAAATCAAGGATAACGTCTGGCGTCAGCCAGAAAAAACAGTACGAAGACCTTGTCAAGTCATGGGGGGAATACTCAAACGCAAAAGTTATATCCGAATATTTCAACAAAGCAAAAATACCCTCAGTTTTCATGACGCCAGACGACGTCGGGCTTTATGTAACCGAAGATTTTGGAAACGCAAAAGTCCTAAAGGAATCATACCAAAACATATCAGATTCATTGTCAAAATTAAAAAAAGTTGTTTTGTTCCCGGGGTTTTACGGGAAAACAAAAAACAACAAGACAGCAACGTTTTCACGCGGAGGCTCAGACCTTACAGGCTCAATACTTGCGTCAGCAATACACGCAAAGGTGTATGAGAACTGGACTGACCAGGACGGAATAAGAAAAGCAGACCCAAGAATCGTAAAAAACCCTGAGAAGATAGAGGAGATAACCTATAAAGAGATACGGGAACTAGCATATATGGGATTCAAGGTGTTTCATGCAGAAGCAATGATACCTGCAATGCACAAGCAAATTCCAATAAACATCAAGAACACAAACAATCCAAGTGAAAAAGGAACTTTCATAGTAAACTCAAGGCAGGTAAAAACATCAGAGCCGATAATTGGAGTTGCATCACGAAACCATTTTTGCGTGTTTAACGTTGAAAAGATACTGCTTGACCAGGAAGTCGGGTTTGGACGGCGCCTACTTGAAATATTTGAGGAAAGCGGACTCTCATATGAGCACTCACCTTCAGGAATTGACAGCATTTCAGTGATACTTGACGAGACGCAGCTAACGCCAGAACTCACAAAAGAGATAATCTCAAAGATAAAATCAAACCTGAACCCTGACCTTGTTTCAGTTGAGCAGCACAAATGTTTAATATCAGTAGTTGGAATAGGGCTTAAACGAACGCCAGGAATCTCAGCGAGGGTAACAGGAGCGCTTGCAAAGGCAAAAATAAATATAGAAATAATAAACCAGGGTGCGTCAGAGATAAGCACAATTGTTGGCATTGACCAGAAAGACTCTGCAAAAGCTGTAAATATAATATACAAAGAATTTTTTTAAATAACCTCATAAAAAACGTTTTTGTTTTTTAGGACGCAGAAAAGCAAAGCTTTTCAAGCGTTTTAACCGGTTTTTCGCTGAAGCGATACCTTCGGGTAAACCCTCAGAAAACCTAAAAGGTTAATCAAAACAGGATATATTCAAATAAAAAATTCGGATTGTTCAAGAAAAAATAAATTTAAGGGAGTGGAACTAATGAAAATAGCAATAGTCGGATATGGACAGATGGGAAAGATGATTGAGGAAGCTGCAAAAGAGAGAGGAGTGACAGTTGTCTCAACAATCGACCCAAACACAAAGGACGCAAAATTCAAGGAGATAACTAAAGAATCATTACATGATGTAGACGTCTGCATAGATTTCACTCATCCATCAGTTATTATGGGCAACATAAAAAAATACTGCGAACTAAAAAAGAACGTTGTGATAGGCACGACAGGATGGTACGAGCACATGAGTGACGTAAAATCCATGGTCAAAAATGCAGGCATAGGGTGTATCTGGTCAGGAAACTTCTCAATAGGCGTTAACATGTTCTTTAAGATAATTGAAGAGGCAGCAAAAGTAGCAAATAATCTTGATGACTATGATATAATGGGCGTTGAATACCACCACAACAAAAAAGCAGACTCACCTTCAGGAACAATGAAAATGATAGGCGATATACTCCTAAACAACATTGAACGCAAAAAAACAGCAGTCTACACAATGCTTGAGCGCCAGATTAAACCTGACGAAATACAGCTATCAAGCGTTAGAGGCGGAAAGATACCTGGTATTCATGAGATTACCTTTGATTCAGATGCAGACTCGATAACACTCACTCACACTGCAAGAACACGAAAAGGATTTGCAAAAGGCGCAGTGATGGCAGCAGAGTTTTTAAACGGAAAAAAAGGATTTTATACAATCAACGATTTAATGGACAAAATAATAGGGGGATAAAATGGCAGCATCTTTAAAGCTAAAAAATATTCAAGGAGTCCATACAGCAATAGTCACTCCTTTCAAAAAAGATGAAAGCGTCGACTACACAAGATTAAGGGAACTCATAGAATTTCAGATAAAAAATGGAGTTAGAGGCATCGTTCCGTGCGGAACAACAGGCGAGAGTCCAACACTGTCTGATGAAGAGCATAAAAAAGTAATTGAAGAAACAGTAAAAGCTGTAAACAAAAGAGTAATTGTAATAGCAGGCGCAGGCTCAAACTCTACAAGAGAGGCAATTGATTTGTCAAAAGAAGCAGAAGCGCTTGGCGCAGATATGATACTCTCAGTAAATCCTTACTACAACAAGCCAACTCAGGAAGGGCTTTACAGGCATTTTAAGGCAATATGCAGTTCAGTAAAAATCCCTGTAATACTTTACAATATAAAAGGAAGGACTGGCGTAAATGTTGAAACACCAACACTTCTTCGCCTAATCAAAGACTGCAGAAACCTTGTTGGCGTCAAAGAAGCATCAGGAGACTTAAACCAGATAAAGGATGTAATAAAGCAGACACCAGAAGACTTTTTTGTCTTCTCAGGCGATGATGGCATAACGCTTGAATTAGTAAAAATGGGAGGCGACGGCTTAATCAGCGTTGCTGCAAACATAATACCAAAAGAAGTTTCAACAATGGTTGACTATGCGCTAAAAAAAGATTTCAAGAAAGCAGAAGAATTAGATAAAAAACTCCAGCCATTCTTTAAAGCCGAATTCATAGAGACAAATCCGATTCCAATAAAAGCAGCGCTTTCAATGCAGGGAAAAATCGAAGAAGTATACAGGCTGCCGCTTTGCGAAATGAGCTCTAAAAACAGAGACGAACTAAAAAAAGCAATGAAAGAATTAAAATTGATTTAAGGATGTGAACTAAATGCCACAACATTTTAAGAAAAGCTTGACCAAAACAAGGCGGGTTGAAACCCACAAAAAATAATGAGGTGAAATTATGCCATTTGTACAAATTGATTGGTTAGAAGGACGAGACGAGAAAACAAAAGAAAAACTTTTCATAGGAATCGCAAAAGCGTTTGAAAAAGTTGGCGTAAAAAAAGAGAACGTTCAGATAATAATTCGGGACGTTCCAAAAACAAACTGGGCATGTGGAGACATTCCGTTTTCAATAAGTAGAAAATAAAACTTAAAACATTAAAATAAATTAAGGTGAAAAAATAATGGTAAAAAAACTTAGAGTCGGCATTCTTGGAGCAACAGGAATGGTCGGGCAAAATTACATTCAGCTTTTAGATAATCATCCATGGTTTGAAGTCGTGTACGTAGCAGCGTCGCCATCAAGCGCAGGAAAGAAATACTCTGACGCAGTACAAGGAAAATGGCAGATGTCAAAAAGCATTCCATCAAACGTAAAAGACTTAATTGTAAAAGACGCAAATAAAGTAAATGACGCAAAAGGAAAAGTTGATTTTGTCTTTTCAGCGCTTGAAATAGACAAGGAACTCACACGAGCGCTTGAAGATGAGTACGCAAAAAATGATATTCCAGTAATATCAAACGCGTCAGCCCACAGGGGAACGTATGATGTGCCAATGATAATACCTGAAATAAACCACAATCATATTGAGATAATAAAATCGCAGCAGAAAAGGCACGGATGGAAAAAAGGATTTGTTGTAGTTAAACCAAACTGCTCAATACAAAGCTACCTCACGCCTGTATATTCATTGATAAATGCAGGATACGAAATAAAAAGAATATTCATAACAACAATGCAGGCAGTGTCAGGCGCAGGGTATCCAGGCGTCGCATCACTTGACATCATTGATAACGTTGTTCCATTAATCAAAGGAGAGGAAGAAAAGACTGAGAATGAGCCTCAAAAGATTTTTGGAAAAATAATCGGTGATAAAATAGTCTCAGACACGTCAATTAAAATATCAGCTCACTGCAACAGGGTGCCGGTGATTGATGGGCACACAGCATGCGTAAGCCTTGAATTTGGAAGCAAAAAACCAAGCATTGATGAGATTAAGAAAATATGGAAAAACTTCAAATCAGTTCCGCAGGAGCTAAATCTCCCGTTTGCGCCAACTAACCCAATTGTCTACATGGAAGAAGAGAACAGGCCGCAACCAAGAAAAGACAGGGATTTACACAAAGGAATGGCAGTGAGTGTTGGGCGCCTTCGGGTATGCAACGTCTTTGACATCAGATTTGTCGGGCTTTCACACAACACAATAAGAGGGGCTGCTGGCGGCGGAATACTAAACGCCGAGCTTTTAAAAGCAAAAGGATACCTAAAATAACCAATGTTTAAACAAAGGATACTTAAATTGACCTTAAAAAATGTTTATTACAATCAATAAAGACGAATTGAGAGCTAATATTATATTAGTATAGGAGGATTAAAATGGCTGAGAAAATTGAGAAAAAGATTCCATTAACAAAGAAACAGATACAGGAACTCATTAAAAAGTATCCTTCAACATTTTACGTTTATGATGAAAAAGCAATCAGGGCCAATGCGCGAAAGATGTACAGGGCTTTTGCATGGATGCCAGGATTTAAGAATTATTTTGCCGTAAAAGCGCTTCCAAACCCGTTCATCATGAAAATTCTAAAAGACGAAGGCATGGGTGCAGACTGCAGCTCACTACCAGAACTGCTTCTTGCTGAAGAGGTCGACATAACAGGTGAAGAAATAATGTTCACATCAAACGACACACCAATTGAGGAGTTTGAAAAGGCAAAGGAACTAGGCGCTGTAATAAATCTTGACGACATAAACCACATCCCTTTTTTAGAGAAGACAGCAGGACTTCCTGAATTAATATGCTTTAGATACAACCCAGGCCCTGCAAGAGTAGGCAACGCAATAATTGGCGACCCAAAAGAAGCAAAATACGGCTTTACAAAATCACAGCTTTTTGAAGGATACAGGATGCTAAAAGAATCTGGCGTAAAAAGGTTTGGCCTTCACACAATGGTTGCGTCAAATGAGCTTAAGGAAGAATACTTTGTTGAAACAGCTAAGATGCTTTTTGAACTTGTTGTTGAGATAAAAGAAAAACTTGGAATACAAATTGAATTCATCAATCTTGGCGGCGGAATTGGAATACCATACAAACCTGACCAGTCACCAATTGATCTTGATGTAATCTCAAAAGGAATCAAGGAAGAATATCAGAATATCATAATTAAAAACGGAATCAAGGAATTAAAAATAGTTATGGAATGCGGAAGGTTCATCACAGGACCATACGGCTACCTTGTTTCAAAAGTTAGACACTTAAAGCATATCTACAAGGATTACGTAGGGATTGACGCGTGCATGGCAAACTTGATGCGACCAGCGCTTTACGGTTCATACCACCATATAACAGTTGTCGGCAAGGAAAAAGCAAATCCAACACATAAATATGATGTCACAGGAAGCCTGTGCGAAAACAATGACAAGTTTGCAATTGACAGAATGCTTCCTGAAATTGAGCGAGGAGACATAATAGTCATACATGACACAGGCGCTCATGGTCACGCAATGGGGTTCAACTACAACGGAAAATTAAGGTCAGCAGAACTGCTCATACGAGAAGATGGAAGCATAGTTGAAATACGCCGCGCAGAAACAAAAGATGATTACTTCGCAACGCTAAACTTCAAGAAATTAAAAGCGTTTGAACCTTGAGTTATAAAAACACTAATAACCATATTAATTTACACAGCGAGGAATATGAATGGTAAAAAGAAATGAAAATTTTACAAAACTTACAGCAGGATACTTATTCCCGGAAATAAACAGACGAAAAAAGTTAGTCGCAGAAAAAAATCCAAATGCGAAAATTATAAGCCTTGGAGTCGGCGACACAACGCTTCCTTTGTCCTTACATATAACTGAAGGGCTGCTAAAAGAGTCAAACGCGCTTTCAACAAAAGAAGGATACTCAGGATATGGTGACGAGCAGGGAATGACTTCGTTACGACGAAAGATTTCTGAAAACATTTATGGCGGCGCTGTAAGTCCTGATGAAGTTTTTGTTTCTGACGGCGCAAAATGCGACATCTCACGACTTCAGGTATTATTTGGAAAAGATGCAAGCGTCGCAATACAGGACCCATCATATCCTGTTTACGTTGACGGCTCAGTTATAATTGGCGCAACAGGAAAATACAACGAGAAAAAAGGGCAGTTTGACAAGATTGTATACATGAAGTGCACGCCAGAAAACAATTTTTTCCCTGACCTTGAAAATCTTCCAAGAACAGATTTGATATACTTTTGCTCGCCAAACAACCCGACAGGTGCAGTTGCAACACGCGAAGAACTAAAAAAGCTTGTTGACTTTGCAAAGAAAAACAAATCAATAATACTTTTTGATTCAGCATACAGTTTTTTTATCAGCGACGAAAAACTTCCAAAATCAATCTATGAAGTTGAAGGCGCAAAGGAAGTTGCAATAGAAATCTCAAGCTTTTCAAAACCAGCAGGATTCACTGGCGTTAGACTCGGTTGGACAGTTGTTCCACAGCTGCTTTCATATGATGACGGTTCGTCAGTAAACAAAGACTGGAACCGTGTCATGACAACACTTTTCAACGGCGCGTCAAATGTTGCACAATACGGCGGACTTTATGCGCTTGACAATAAGGGAGTAGTTGAGATGAAAGAAACAATTGATCACTATTTAGAAAACACACGCTTAATTAAAAATGCGCTTGAATCTTTCAACATCAAAACTTACGGCGGCACAAACGCGCCTTACATATGGGCTCATTTTCCAGGAAAAAAATCATGGGATGTATTTGAAGAAATACTAAACAAAACGTTTGTTGTAACAACTCCCGGCGCAGGATTTGGACCGGCTGGCGAAGGATTCCTTCGATTCTCAGGATTTAACACACGCGAAAACACGCTTGAAGCAATTGAACGATTGAAGAAATTGAAGTTTTGAATGAAGTGTTTTTTATTTTAATTTATATATTTCTATATTTACCTAATCTCCTATAAATTTCAAAAAATAGTCCTTTTTTCCTAACTTATTAAAACCATCGTCTTTATATATAAGTTCAAAAGATTATTTAACTACTAAACAATAGTTGTGGTTTAATTGTCTGGACTAATACATCAAGGAAACGAAGCTCTTGAACTTATTGTAAAAAGAGCGTACAGGGGAAATTTTCAGGAGTGGCTTGGCAGTGAGGTAACTATAGAGGCAAAAAGGATATCAAACGGAGTTTTTGAAACAGATTATTTATACCATTCTAACGGAACATTAAGCAGCGAAAAACGGCATATCAATCTTGAATATTCCGGCAACTCACTGACCTATAAACTTCTAAACCCAAATGACGGAACAGCCTCTGCTGAACACAGCTTCACTGTCTCAAAAGATGATTATAAAGAAATAAAAAAGCAGAAGAAACTATTTTTAAGTTATCTTCCATTTTCAGAAGGAACAAATGCAGAAACTCCAGTCTCATTAATGCTTTCTGACAATAGAAGCATTGCACTTATAGAATACTCTGAAGAAAAATCTGGTGAAAAAACTGAATTTATTGCGCCTAAAAACCACTACTCAATTAACCAGCTTGAAGAACTCACAGGAATAAAAAAAGTCACGCTTTACAATATAATCTCAGACCATAAAGCTGAATTTTCCAGAATAAAAGAACACGGAAGAACACTGTATCACATAACTGAGGAAAACAGACAATACATACGATTGAAGGACGGAATTCTGCAAGAAGATGGTGTATCTGAAATAACCCCTGATTCTGTTGGCAACACGCTTTTAGTTGGAAGATATTATACAACACGAGAATTGTCTGAATTTACAGGAAAGACAAAGGGAAACATATCTGTAAAAATTTCAACACACAAAGGAATGTTTTCAGACAGAAGAAAACAAGGGAAAGAAACTTCATTTTTTATCACTGAAGATAATTTGAAAATATTTGAAAGCTCAAAACCAAAAACAGCTGAGAAAAAGACAGTGATGCGGCCTGAAAATCATTACAATATAAGTCAGCTTGCAACAATGTATAGAATAAGCAATCCGACAGCATACAAAAGAATAAATAATGCTGTAGAGCCATTAACTAAATTAGATTATGGCAAGGAGAAATTATATCATCTTGATGACAATTTAAAAGCGTTACTTGAACATTCATCTGCAAAAGTAAGTTCTAAACAAGCAACGCAGCATGTAAAAAAACAAAGAGTTGTTAAACCAGAATCAGATTATTCTGGAAGAACTAATATAGTTTCACAATCAAAGAGTAAGGGAGTAAAACAGCCAAACAACAATTCACTTGAGTCAACATTGAGACGATTGCTTATCTTTGAATCATTGGACACACTGCCTCAAATAGACATGAAAGGTGTATACACTCAAAGATTTTTTCTTGATGAAGTCCTTCAAAAACCATCACACACCTATGTGGCGCGAGAATTAGTAAAATTAGGATTACTTAAGACCACAAAAGTTGATGGTAAAAAAAGAGAAGCATTAACAGGATTATCAATAATGAGCCTACTGAACAAATACGCATCAGTAAAAAATGATTCACATGAAAAAGATAGAAGCATTGCAGCAGACAGTAATCAGATAATGCTTCAGGAATTTGCAACAAGCAAAAATATAAATCCAGAGGCGCTTTTTGAAGCGCTTATGAGCGCGGGCATTGCGCCTGAAACAAGAAAGGGAATAAGTTATATAGATAAAGATGATGCAGAATTATTAATGAGAGAATTAGGAAAAAACAGGCAATAACATGAACGAATATGATGCAAGACGGGAACGAGTATCTGTAGCGCTTGAGAATATAGCTCTCCACGAGAGATATTCACATAATGAACTTGAAAGCATAGGGCTTATGGATTCAAAATTAATACATCCAAACAACGGAGTGTTATACGATTCACTCGGTCGAGTTCTTGGGGCGTCAATAGTCTATGCATTTAAAAAAGAATATGGTTTAACATTAAGAAATGATGAATCACATCTAGACCTGTTTCTTCTGGCATCAATAATTGGAGCCGACAAAGTTTTTCAAAAAGTTCAGGAAAACCCATCCCTCACCACCAAAGTTTCTGTCGGAAACACAAAACTATCAATGGTGCCTCTTGAAAGCCTTGTACATTTCAAAGACTTGTTCTCACAATCTAATGAGGTTGAGACAAGCCATTCATATAAAGCAATTGAAGAAATACTAAAAGACGTTAAAATTTCAGTTCCACTTCATCAGATGCAATATCTAAGCGACCACAGATACGAACCTGACGCAACAATTGGAAGCTCAATTCAGATACCTCCTCCTGTTGTGAGGGCAATCAAATATAAAATGGGTTTCATAAAACTTGACAACATGGAGCTAAATTCGCTTGCAAAAGACCTCTGGGAGCTAAAGAACTCAGGGCAAGAATCATTAACTGCTGAAGACAAAGGCAAATTAACACAGCAATATCCATACAAACCAGACCACAAAATTGTAGAGTCATTAAGGAAAAATGTTGACGCGATACAAAAAGAATCAGCACATCTCGGGCTTAAAAAAATAAAACCAAACTCAGACTACACCATACTTGAAATGATGTCACTCTGCAAAATTTCATACAGGGAGATTTCAGAGGCAATAGACAGAAAAGAACTGCGCGCAAAACCAAACGTGAATAATGGTGAATACAGAAAAACAAGACCATTAACACATCCGCGTCAACTGTTTGAAGCTGATGAGGAAGAACCTGAGTCTACTAATACACATTTTGGTGTTTATCACATAACAGGATACGACTTAATTGATTACATGATGCGAAGAGAGGAAGGAAACCTGTCTTTACGAAGCGCAAAGAAATTAACACGAAATGAAGAGATACGAAGAATAAAACAGAAATTAAGAGGGAAGATAGCAGAACTTAATCTTGAAGACTCACTTGAAGTCGAGGAGATAGTGCATGAAGATCAAATGATAAGAGGAGTACCTGTCTACAATTCCAAAGGAAAGTTGGCAAAGTTCTCAACAACATCAGTAAACCTTGAAAGAACATATTTCAGCGAGATATCAGCAACTCCTCTATTGACTGCAAAAGAGGAGAAGGAACTGTCCATACGAATAAAAAACGGCGACACGGTTGCATTAAACGATTTGGTTGAAGCAAATTTGCTTCTTGTGGCATCAATTGCAAGACAGTATTCATATGCAAAACGGTTGGATTTTCTTGACAGAGTGCAGGAAGGCTCGATAGGACTAATGAATGCAGCATACAAGTTTGACGGCACAAAAGGGTTTAAGTTTAGCACTTATGCGACGTGGTGGATAAGACAAAAGATTACGCGTGCAATGTCAGATGGTGATGCAAGCGTTAGGCTTCCTTGGCATGTCTACGAACAGCATAGCAGGATAAGCAAATTTTATGCAGATTATATTGATAAAAATGGTGAAGTACCATCAGTAGCAACAGTTGCAAAGATGACTGGTATGAAAGAAAGGCAGATACAAAAATTGAGAAACATGAATTTTAAAGCTGAAACATCATTTGACCAATTTGTTGGTGACGGAGATACAACTTTTGAAGAGCTTTTTACACCTGAAGAGGATAGGTTTGAGAGACATCTAACGGAATTATCTGATAAAAAACTTGTTGGACAGCTTCTTTCAGTACTAACACCTAATGAAAGGGAAATAATAGAAAGGAGATTTGGAGTAAATAGAGATGACGAAGAAACACTTCAGGAAATTGGCGATCCAAGAGGTATAACCAGAGAAAGGATAAGGCAAATTGAAGTGCAAGCACTAAGAAAGATGCGTAAGAAAACAGATTTAGTTGACCCAAATTATTTTGACAAGAAGAAATAAAAATAATTTTTAAACAAATTTTAAAAAAATAAAAATAAACAAATATTCAATTTCTTATTATCATATCGTTTCTTTCAGGGCCAGTGCCTATGTATCTTATTGGTATATTAACTAAATTTTCTATTTTATCAACATATCTTTGTGCATTTTGTGGAAGTTTATCAAAATCCCTGACTCCTGTTATGTCCTGTGTCCATCCTGGAAGTTCTATGTAAACAGGTTTTACCCTTTCATAATCAGAAAGATTTGGAGGTATAAACTCTATCTTGCTTCCGTCAAGTTCATATGCAGTACAAACTTTAATTGTCGGAATGCCTGTAAGAACATCAAGCTTAGTCAAATTTAATTCAGTGTACTTGTTTGTTATGTCGCCGTCATATATTGGAACTAAATCTACCCATCCACATCTTCTTGTTCTACCTGTGGTTGTTCCAACTTCTTTTCCAACCTCTTGAATTCTTCTGCCTATATCGTCAGTTAATTCAGTTGTGAAGTGTCCATTGCCAACCCTTGTTGTATACGCTTTAACAACACCTATTCTATTATCCAGTTCAATATAAACACCTGTTCCTGCAGTGACTTCACTAGCGATGGTTCTTGAAGATGTAACCATCGGAAAAGTTCCTAATATATTATCAAGCATGTAACCTTGAGAAAGTTCAAACAATACTGTTTGATTGTCTACATTAACTCTCTCGGCCAAGAATCTTTTTCCATCAATTATTTTAGTAAATCCTTTAACTTTTTGATATGCCTCCATCACTTCATCAAATACTTTGTTTGGGTCATATTGTTCAACATGATTTTTCCCAATTAATAGAAGATGGTTAGCATGCAATGTATTTTCAATAATCTTTTGTTTTAATGTTTCAGGATTTTCAAAATCAAGAATTCTAATTGCCCTTCTTCCTGCTCTGTCTTCATGTGCAGGGCCAACTCCGCGGTTTGTTGTTCCTATGTGAGCATTATTTGCTTTATCAAGTCCAATATGATATGGTATAGTTACACATGCTCTAAGATCAAGCAGCAGTTCTCCAACTCTGCCTTCAAGTTCATTAAACACGAGTTTCTGTTCTTTTACTAAATGGGCAAGATCAATCATCTCGCCAGCTGCCATCAGATTCCATTTTCCATGATGAGCATAACCTGAAGGTATTAAATTATATTTTAAAGAATGTGTTATACCCTCTAACGTGATTATTGCGCTATGTCCTGCATTGTTGGCGCCTTGAAATCTTACAATTCCGTCAGCATCTTCTGATAACCAATCAATTATCTTGCCTTTGCCTTCATCGCCCCATTGCGTTCCTATAACAGCTTTATTCTTTCCCATTAAACTTCACCCAAGTGAGTTTACAAAGTTAACTTATATAAAAACTTATTTATTGTTACTATTTTAAAATAGAAAAAGTTTATTTACTTATTACTAAATCCTGACATTATCTGGAACTCCTTGTCTTCTCGCAAGATTTCTGTTATAAAAAACTGATTCTTCATAAATCACCATGCTGTTTCCTAAATAAAGATTATAAGCATCTAAAACTGCTTGCAATCCGTGTTCTACGCATCTGCCTGCATCTGCATAAACTCCTCTCGCGCTTACAGTTATTTCTTTAGGGTTAGCCATTCTTGATTTAATCTTTGGGTCATAGGCAAAATCAATGTGTTTATACGGGCTGCTTGCCATAATAACCTTAGACCTATTAATACCAAAAGAGCTTTGAATATGTCGTCCTATTCCAAGCTCCAGTTGAGAAGGTGTATTGTTTGCAAACTCTAATTTTTCAGGAACATCTTTTTTGCTTGGAATTCCTTCAAAATAAACTATTGCAAATGCATTCTTGTTCTGTGATGCATCATCTATACTTTTTTTCCATAAATCACCAAAATGAATTATTTGTTTTTTGTCACGTAACGCGTAAAATGGGTGAACAAGCAAATAAATACTATTAATATCATCCTCTCTTTTTTCTCTTTCCACTTTTCGCAATCGTTTAAATAAATCAGTTAACATAATAATCACATCTATCTTAATCTTACTTTCTCGTTGCAACAATATAATGAAGCGGTGACGCGTAGCTTAAATTTCTTAAACTGTTTTCATTCTCAAAAATCTCAACAGAGTATCCGTGTTTTTCAAGAAAATGTTTTTGTGAGACAGCAAATAAAAGTTTTAACGCTGCTCCAAACATACGTTCATCCTCATTGTTAAACTCATATTTTGGTTTTCCAAAAATTCCATCGTCATAAAACAATTCTTTAATTCTCTTTGCAGTTTTTACTGATATATTCGCATCTTCAAAAAAATCATCAATCAAGTGATAGTTTTCACTTTCTAAAGGAGTCTGCTCTAATTTTGTCTGTGACAGATAAATCTTTCTTGCATTCATCATTTCTGCAAACGTCAAAACAAGGCTTCCAAATCCTTTCGGGCTGTTAAAACCTGTAACATAAACATTTTTAGCATCAAGCAATCTTACTCTTTCAAGGCCAAGCGAATCGAAAGTCAATTCATGGTTAATATAACTGACATTTTCAAATCCGTTTTTCCTATATATATCATTTACCAATTTTTCAATATCAGAGGTCATATCGGCATAATCAACGACAAATTCGTCTTTGTACTGGTCCCTATCTATATTCATCTGGGTTTCAAGTGATGATTTAAACATTTTGTCAATCATAATCACACGAACATGAGGATTTCTTCTTGCAAAGTTTCTTGTGGCGCCAGCGCCAAGGCTTGAACCAATATCAATAAGCGCAGAATCCGGGTTGTTTGGTATGTCATATAATGGCATGCGTTCAAACTCTTCAAGCGAAATCTCTTTCATCTTTAATGGCTCAAAATCAGGAGGATTAACAGTTCTAATTGGGTATGGTGACAGTCCTTGTGAACTTCTTACAGAAGATGATGGGATTTTGCTGTCTCTTACACTTAGTCCGCCATACCTTGATAAAAATTCAAGCAAATGTTTTTCTAAATTATCCATGTTATCAAGAATGAAGTCTCGGTTTAAAAACATTTCTATAGTTACTCCTATTAAGTGGTTTATTAATTGTTATCTGTTATACTAATTCACTAAAAAGTAAATCATCAATCCTAAAGTTTTATATAATCCCTCAAATTAATTAAGATAATGCATACGGAGTCAACTCTTAAAAAAATACTTAAAGCTCAACGTAATGAGATTACTGAGTCTTTAATTTATACGAAACTTTCAAATTCTGAAAAAAATCCTAAAAACAAAAAGATACTTGTCGCAATAGCTCATGATGAAATGAGACATTATGAAATCTGGAAGAAACAGACAGGAAAAGACATTAAACCAAACATGTTCTTTGTATGGTACTATTATATTATCTCTAAAATACTTGGACTAACCTTTGGATTAAAGCTTATGGAAATGGGAGAGAATCAGGCGGTAACGCTATACAACAGCATAATAAAAGATGTTCCTGAAGCAAAAAACGTTCTTCATGATGAAGAGGCGCATGAGCAAAAGCTAATTACTATGATCCATGAAGAAAAACTTGAATACATAGGCTCAATTGTCCTTGGACTCTCTGATGCTCTTGTTGAATTCACTGGAATGCTTGCAGGACTCACTTTTGCGCTTCAAAACTCAAAACTGATAGCTCTCGCAGGAATTGTTGCAGGAATCGCAGCATCCTTTTCTATGGCAGCGTCAGAATACCTTTCATCAAAAGCAGACGGAAACGCCAACCCTATCAGGGCAGCAATATACACAGGTATGACATATATAATCACAGTAATCTTCCTTGTATTGCCTTACTTCCTATCATCAAACGTATACTTTGCGCTTGCTACAACAATATTCACGGCAATACTAATAATATTCATGTTCACATTTTATACATCAGTTGCAAAAGACCTTCCATTTAAGAAGAGATTCTTTGAGATGACACTAATCAGCCTTGGAGTTGCAGGCATAAGCTTCTGCGTAGGATATCTCGTAAGAACAGTCCTTGGAATAAACATTTAATCAAATCATGCTTTAATAACATTTGAACTATTCTTTTCAATATTAGCATTCATTGATTTAATCTCATTCTTATTAGCAAAAACTTCATCAACTTTATCAAAATACTCACGCACACGCTCAAGAATGCTTGGAAGCATGTATTTCATTATCTTCTCGTCAAAATTAGCCTTTAAACCAAGAAATTCTGTAATCCTATAGTTGTTTTTTACTTTTTCAACAATATGCACTTCACGCAGCCGTTTTAGCTGGCGCCGTATGTTTGAGCCTGCAACGCCATTAAGTTCAAGACTCTCTGCTTTTCGAAGTTCAATGACAAGACGTGTAATCTCCTCAGATGACAATACCTTTGATTCCATCTTAGCCTCAAGCATGACATAAAGTAGATCAACAATTACATCCCTTGAATCACCAGGCTGCAAAATCCCAATTGAAAGACAGAGTTTTCTAACAAGTTCCCTTCTTGAGAGATTATACGGTTTTTCGTATCGTCTAACTGTAAGCTCAGATATTGGCGTGTCAATTGATATCTTCGGTTTCATAAATAATATGAGACTAATTTGGTTTATATACCTCACGCAAGCGTGTCCAGTGACGTTTTTAAGAAAAACCTCAACCAAAAACACGGCCTATTTATCCTCAATAAATAGTCCATTTTATTTCATACTAACTTTTAACATAATTAAATTTTATCGACGACAAAATTAAATGTCCAGTGCTACTTTCTTAACAATTATTCAGTTCGGACTATTTATCGTCAGAGAACTAGTCCTTAACATAGCTTCTAACTGGCAAAAGAGTTAGTCCAGTGCAAGCTTAAATCTTCCTAGAATTAACTTAAATTATAAAGAACTGATTAGACGTTTAGTGTTGATTATTATAAACATCTCTTTGATTTGAAGACGAATTGTAATGCCTTTCGCCTCCTCTATTATTATGTGTAAGATAAGCCTGGTGAGACGCTTCATCTTCGTGATGATTAAAGGTATCATGCTGTCCATAAGACGCGCCGACAATCTTTTCAACTTCTCTTCGCTGATGGTCTTCACCTTCTTCATGGGCTTTCCAGTTAACTTCCTCTTTGCTTACAATACGCTCCAAAGGGTTTCTGTTTTCTTCAGTTTTTGTTTTTAACAGCTCTTTTTCAAGATGCGCGCCAGCTTCTTTTCTAACTTTATCAAGCGATAACTCTCTTGAAACATTTGGTTTTACTTTAGTCTCCTTTGATTCATAATTTTTGCTGCTGCTAAAAAGACTGTCAATAACTTTCTTTAAAATACTCAAAAAATATCACCTAATACTAACGGTGAAGTCTAAAGTTTATAAATATATACTCAATTTTATGTTTCATTATTCGAAATGTTTATAAAATGCTGCGAATTTTTAACAATTAAATCTACGAGGCCTTCATAGCTCAGTAGGTAGAGCGTGCGGCTGTTAACCGCAAGGTCACCAGTTCGAGCCTGGTTGAAGGCGTATTTTTTTATTTTTAATTTCTAAATAGTCTTAAAAAAGATATATTTAAATAATATCAGACATTAGAGAATAACATGCTAAACAAGAAGATAATCAGAAAAGAAATATCTGTACTTCAATTTATCTTGCTATTGACTAGCAAACTGATGATTGGTGTTGGAATTGGTCTAGTACTAGCTTCATATTATCTGTATCTTCAACCATTATGGATGATAATAATTATTCTTGGACTATTAGTTCTTATGCCAACGTTGTATTTCCTGATGAAAGCTGAAGCGAAGGAAGAGATATCGCTTAAAAATAAGCTAAATAAATAATTTTTTCATCAATATCTTCTACTCTTAAAACAAACTTATTTATTAAGGATTATTTGATAATAACTTACAAACGAGGAAAAACAATGAAAAAAGAAACTAAAAAGACAAAACCAAAAAAAGAAAAAACAATAGCAGACGAATTTAAAGTTACAGAGAAAGAATACGACAAAATCTGGGAAAACTTCAAAAAAACAGACATGAAGCATGACGACTTAATTAAGCTAATCAAAGACTTGTTTCCAAAATCAAAAGAGGATCAGGTCAAGGCATACTTCCTTTTTATGGACGGAACCAAAAGAGGTGAAGAAGGACATAAATGCTGTTAATCTCTTATTTTTTTTAAATCTTTTCTAATAATAATTTTTCAATACTTCCTCTCACTGAGAATAAACGATGTCATTGAGATTGAACCTGCAATGAGTTTGTCGTTGAAAAACGTTATTTTATCGCCTTCATGTTTTAATGAAAGCGCGTAAAGCATAGGAAGATAATGCTCGGCTGAGTTAATTGCAAGCGAGACTTCACTTCCAAGTTTATCATACTCTACAAGCTCTTCGTGGCGTCCTTCAATTATTAGTTTCTTGAATAATTCATTTGCATGCTTTGCCCATTCAAACCCAAAGCTTTCATTAAAGTCAGTCCTGAATTCAACAAGCGAAAGGTTATGGACCATGTTTCCGCTGCAAATTATTAAAACATCTTTTTCGCGCAAAAATAATAATTTCTTGGCAAGTTTATAGTGTTCTATTGAATTAAGATTATAATCAAGGCTTACCTGAACGACAGGTATGTCAGCTTTTGGATACATCTGAATTAAAACAGACCAGCATCCATGGTCAAGACCCCAATCATTGTCAAGCGATATTCCTTTTTTCTCAATCTCTTTTGCAAGCTTCAAATTTCCTTTTGCAGGATACCTTGCTTCATAAAGCTCTTTTGGAAATCCTCCAAAATCATGAATAGTCTTTGGAGCGTCCATCGCTGTAACAAATTTTCCTTCTGTTTCCCAGTGCGCTGAAACGCAGACAATTGCTTTTGGCTTAGGTAAAACTTTCCCAAGTTCTCTCCACTTTCTAGAAAACTCATTCTCTTCAATAGCATTCATAGGGCTTCCATGTCCAACAAAAATAACCGGCATCATAGACTCAAGTATTAATACTTAATTTATATCTATATCGTTTAATTAGACGAGTTTCTTAAGCTCTTCAATCTCTTCACGTATCACATCAAACCCGCCTTCCCAGAATGATTCTTTTGTGATGTCAAAACCGACTTCCTTTAATATGTCAGCCGGCGCCTTTGAGCCTCCGTAAGAAAGAATCTTTAAGTATTTTGGAACAAAGCTTTCTCCATCTTCAAGATATTTTTTATATAAAGACAAAACAAGCAGGTTTCCAAAAGAATATGAATAACAATAGAACGGCGAAAAATAAATGTGCGGTATGTATTTCCATTCATGCTTGAATATATCAGGTATTTTAATCGATTTTCCAAATTGCTCTTTAAGATTATTAAGATAAATCAAATTGACTTCGTCAAGCGTTGCGCCTTTTGAAAACGCTTTATGCGCCTCAATCTCAAACATCACAAAATACGCCTGTCTTATAATCGTTGCATAAAAACCGTCAAGCTGCTTTATCAGTATGGCTTTCTTCTCCTCATCACTAACATTCCTAATAAGTTTTTTGGACAAAAGAAGCTCGCCAAATGTTGACGCGGTCTCAGCAAGAGGAAGAGGCGCTGCACATGTAAACTCGGTGTTTTTGCTAGCAAGCAGATTATGTACTCCGTGTCCAAATTCATGCATCATTGTGAACAAATCTTCAAGCCGTCCTACATGATTTAAAAAAACATAAGGGGCAACACCCTGTGTAACAGATGCACAAAAAGCCCCTCCTCTTTTGTTTTTAATTATATCAGAATGAACATGGTTTAAATCAAAAATCTTCTTTGCATTCAAATACATCTCATTATCAAACTCTTTATATCCTTCAAGCACAATTTTTTTGCATTTCTCAAAAGGATAATCTGGTTTTTCATCATTGTAATTTATATAAATATCATATCTGTCCATTTTTACATTCAGGATTTTTGATTTTAATTCAAAATATTCCATGAAAAGTCCTGAGTTTTTCCTTACAACTTTTAAAAGCGCATCAACAGATTCGTCAGGAAGCTCGTTTCCAAAATTTCTAACCGATATTGGAGTCTTAAAACCTCTTATCTTAACGTTTTCATTATTCCAGTCTGTTACTATTCCTTTGTAAATCTCGCTTAATACAGTCTCATTTTCTGCGTAACGGTTAAGAATCAAGTCATAAGCTTCTTTTCTGTCACGTCTATATTTACTGTGAACATTTGTAAAAAGCTCTTCGCGTGTTATTGTTTTCCCTTTCCATTTAAACGTAAACCCGTTAGTCATTATCTCATAAATACCAATTAAGGAATCAGCGCCGCTAAGGTCTTTATAATTAATTATTTTTTCTTCTTTCTCATTCAATGTGTAAGGTTTATACTTTCGTGAAACTTCCAAGAAATATCTGTATTTTCCAGAATTCTTGATGTAATAATCTGCCTTCCTATCGCTGATACTCTTAAACCAGAGGCTAAAAAACATTATCTCATTTCCAACTTCAGTGCATATCTGTGATATCTTTGATTCATGGGCAATACGCTTGCCGTCAGACGTATTTTCGCTAAGTGAAAGCCCAGCATAGCTTGACAATTTATGAGCTTTAACCATTATGCTTTCTTTCTTTTTAACAATTTTCATAAACACTTTATTAGAAAGGGAGTCATTTAATCTTGACCTGTACTTTTTAAACTCAGAAACTTCTTTGTTTAATTCGCTGATAAGCTTCTCAGTATCTTTAAACCGGTATATGTCCTCTAGATTCCATTTTACCATGTTAAATAAAAATAATTAAGAGTTTAAATATCCTCCCATTTTCAAAGAGGTTATCTAAATGCTTTGTATCCTTCTTCTTCAAGCTGCTTCACAAGCTCTCCGCCGCCTTTCTTTACTATTTTTCCGTCAAGCATGATAAATACGTGATCAGGCTTTAGGTAGTCAAGCATCTTCTGATAATGGGTGATTATAAGCAATGTTAACTCTTTGTTTTGCTCTTTTAGTATGTTTATGCTTTCACAGACTTTTTTTAAAGCATCAATGTCAAGGCCTGAATCTGTTTCGTCAAGTATAGCAACTTTTGGATCAAGCATTGCAAGCTGGAGTATCTCCATCTTCTTCTTTTCTCCACCAGAAAACCCCTCATTTATGTATCGTGAACTAAAACTTACAGGTATGTGAAGCAATTCCATCTTCTCATTAATAAGTTTCATAAACTTTAACGGATTTGACTTCTCACCTTTCTCTTTTCGTGAGTTAACAGCCGTCCTTAGAAAATTTGCAACAGTTACGCCAGGTATCTCAACAGGATTCTGAAATGACAAAAACAAGCCTTTCTTTGAACGCTTGTCTGCAGATAATGAGGATATGTCCTCGCCGTCTAAAACTATGTTCCCCTTTGTTTCATAACTTGGGTGACCCATTAGTCCGTTTGCAAATGAAGATTTTCCAGCACCATTTGGTCCCATGATAACACTGATTTCTCCTTTTTTAAGCTGTAAAGTAACTCCTCTTACAACTTCCTTATCTTTTATATTTACATGAAAATCTTTTACATTAAAAACTTCATCCATTTTATCCCTCACTGTTTTTTAATTCATAATCAAGTATTCCTTTTTTTATTGTAACTAGCGAAAGCATTGCGCACTTTATTCTTGTCGGCGTAAGTTTCAGCTTAATCATCTCAAGTATTGTATCAGTATTCATCTCTTTGACTTCTTTTAGTGATTTTCCTTTTAATTCATCTGTAAGTATTGATGTTGATGCCATGCAAATGACGCATCCATGACCAATAAATTTTATTTCTTTTATATGTTTTTTATCATCATCAAGTTTTACAAACATCTCAACTTCATCGCCGCAGCTTACATTCAAATCATGCTTCTTTATCTCTGCATTCTCAATTTTTCCAACATTCTGCGGATTATGGTAATGGTCAAGCAGGTATTCACGGTATAATCCTTCCATCATCTCACCTTATGACCTTTATGGCATGGTTTATTGCATCAGTAAGATTATCAATATCATTCCTTGTATTGTACATTCCTATACTCATTCTTGATGTTGCAACGACACAAAGTTTTCCCATTAATGGCTGACAGCAGTGATGCCCTGCCCTTATGCACACTTTTTTCTCATTGCATATCGCTGCCAAATCATGAGGATGGACACCGTCGACAATAAAGCTTATTACAGGACCAAAATTTGCCCCTTCATTATGCCCTATAACTTTTAATTCTTTAATTTCTCTGAGTTTTTTCAAAGCGTATTCTTTCAGCATATCTTCATACTTAACTGTAAACTCAAACTTTTCATCAACATACTTTATTGCTTCAGCCGATGCAACAATTCCAGGGGTGTCTATTGTTCCCGCTTCAAATTTATCAGGAAGTTCTGCCCAGTTCGAATCATACAACTCAACTTTGTTTATCATTCCGCCACCATAACTGAAAGGCTCCATTTTTTCAAGCATGCTCTTTTTTCCGTAAAGAACACCAACGCCTGTCGGACCATACAATTTGTGTGCTGAAAAGGCAACAAAATCGGCATCCATCTCTTTAACGTCAATTTTTCTGTGAGCAATAAGCTGCGTCGCATCAACTACGATTATCATATCCTTATTTATTGAACGAAGTTCATCTATTATTTTTCTTAAGTCCGGAATGAATCCTGTAACATTGCTCATACCAGTAATTGAAAATATCAATGTATTCTTATCAGCATATTTGCTTATCATTGAAAACTCGCTTTTTTAAATGTCAAAATCAACAATTCTAAACTTGGCGCCAGTTCTTTTGCTAAGCTGCTGCCACGGAACAAAATTACTGTGATGCTCAATCACTGTTGATACAATATTTTTATTCTTAAAATTTAATGTCCTTTCAAGACTGTTTGCAATTCCATTCAACGCTTCTGTGCTGTTTCTTGTAAAAATTATTTCCTCAGTTGATGCATTAATGAAATATGCAAAAACCTTTCGGGCATCATGAAGCATTTTTGTTGATTCTTCAGATATATCATACAGTCCGCGATGAGAGTTCGCATTATGCATTTCATAAACTCTTTTTAATTTGTCTATGACGATTTTCGGTTTTTGCGTTGTTGCAGAACTGTCCAGATATGATATCCTCCTTTTTTTTAACAAAGGAAAATCTTTTGCAAGATTATTTTGAAATTTATGCAAAATGTCCTCTTCTCTTCTGAATTTATTTGTGAATTTCGAATTTGATATTTTTTTTGTCATTAACTGAAGTTTTCTTATCATAGCTCTACAACCTCGTTTCTGATGTCCTCTCTTATTTTTTCATCAGGAATCTCATTTAGCACAGTATCATAAAAACCTTCTATCATCAAAGATTCGGCTTCTTTCTTTGACAGCCCTCTTGACTGGAGATAAAATACTTTTTCTTCATCAATCCTGCTTATTGTTGAGCCGTGTGTGCATTTTACCTTATCATTATGGATTTCCAAGTCAGGAATTGACACTCCGCTGCTTTCTTCATCAATGAGAAGTATATCAGATTTCTGGTATCCTGCGCTTGATTCAGCATTCTCATTTATCTTCACAAGTCCTTTAACAACAGCCCTGCTAGTTCTTAACCCGGCTTTTGTTCTTATCATTGATTCGGTGTTTATTTCAGCGTGCTCTGAAATATTGTTAAGAAAATATTCTGAATCTTTGCCGCATAAAATATTACTCATTGTGCTTTTGCTGTTTGCTCCTTCAAGAACTGTGTGCTGTTTTATAATCGCAATCTTTGAATCCTTGTCTATTCCTACCCAGTTTGCAACAGCATTATCATTCAAATATAAAAATTTTTTACCATAAACAAAATGTTTTAAACTTAGATTTCTGAACTCAACAATACTGCTTTTGGAATTATCACCAATAAATATATCTGTACAATCAGTAATTATCTTTTCCGTGCCGTCTTTGGATTTCACAATTTCCTTATTATCTGTATTATTTCTTATCATTATATTTACATCTGAATTGTTTCCAACGATTATAATAACGTGATTATAGCTGTTTCCAGAAACCACATTTCCTAATTCAAATGTATCTTTTAGCTTTAAACCGTCTTTAAATATTATCACTCTAACTTCAGAAAGGGCGCAGTGCAAAAGGTCTATCTTATCCAATTTTTTATTCCACTGAGCAGATATCTTGTCAAATATTGTTTTTTTTTGGTTATCAGATATCTTTTCTGTAGATGCAAACTCATCAAGATTCAGTATGGTTATATCTTTGCCAAGAAGGTTTTTGTGTGAATAACTGAAATTTTTCTCTCCTTCCTTAAGTATATCTGAGTAATCTATCTTTTCCAGATTAGTTTTTATATTCAACCCGTGACTTAAATTTTCACTTTTCACTTTCAAGAATTCATTCAAGCTTTTTATTCGCTCATCATGAATTCCTTTCTCATTCATCCTGTCATGAATTTGTTTTGGGAGTTCTTTTAAAAACGAATTCATCCGAGCGTTCCCTCCATTTCAAGCTCAATTAATCTGTTCATTTCAACAGCGTATTCAAGTGGAAGCTCTTTTATCAGCGGTTCTATAAATCCGGAAACAATCATCTGAACAGCTTCTTCCTGACTTAGTCCTCTGCTTTGAAGGTAAAATATCTGTTCTTCGCTGATTTTGCCAACGCTTGCTTCGTGAACTACGTCAACGTCTTTTTCTTCAACGTCAATTGCAGGGTAGGTGTTGGACTGCGATTTATTATCAAACATCAAAGCATCGCATGTTACTGAGCACTTGCTGTTTTTTGCTCCCTTCATAATTTTTATTAGTCCGCGGTAAGCTGTGATGCCTCCATCCTTGCTTATGCTCTTGTTTTTAACAGTGCTCGTTGTATTTGGCGCCATATGGTATATTTTGGCTCCAGTGTCCTGATTTTGTCCGTTCCCTGCATAAGCTATTGATATGTGGTCTGCTTTGGCTCCTTTGGCAACTAATAGGCTAGTAGGGTAAAGCATTGTAACACCTGATCCAAGATTTCCTGAAACCCATTCCATTGAGCCGTTTTCCTCAACAATGGCTCTCTTCGTATTTAGGTTATAAGTGTTTCTTGACCAGTTTTCAACTGAAGAATATCTCATTACGGCGTTCTTATGCACAAATACTTCAACACACCCAGCATGTATTGAACTTGAATTGTAGAGCGGTGCAGAGCATCCTTCAATATAATGGACTTTTGCGCCTTCATCAACAACAATTAAAGTGTGTTCAAACTGTCCCATCCCTTGAGTGTTCATTCTAAAATATGCCTGCAGTGGCAGGTCAACTTCTAAATCTTTAGGAATATAAATAAATGTTCCTCCGCTCCATACAGCGCCATGCAGTGCAGCGAATTTATGAAGTTTTGGGCTCACACATTTTGACATGAAATACTTTTTTACAAGGTCAGGATATTCTCTAACTGCAACATCCATATCCTCAAATATCACTCCTTTTTTCTTTAAGTCTTCTCTTATCTGGTGATATACTACCTGGCTGTCATACTGTGCGCCAACGCCTGCAAGTGAACTTCTTTCAGCTTCAGGTATTCCTAGCCTTTCAAACGTGTTCTTTATTTTCTCAGGAACATCATCCCATGTGGTCGCATTTTGTTTTGCGTCTGGCACCAGGAAATACGTGATTTTTGACAAATCAAGATTTTTAATGCTTGGTCCCCAATCAGGATTCTTCAATCTGTTAAATACATTTAATGCGTCAAGTCTTTTTTGAAGCATCCACTGCGGTTCACTCTTGTATTTGGAAATCTGCCTTACTACTTCTTCGGTTATTCCGTCTTCGACTCTGTATTTTACGCTTTCTTCATCATAATGATCATATAATTCTCTTGAAATTTCCATTTTTTTCACCAACCCATTTAACTAATCTTTT
>JAHFPP010000043.1 GCA_023266675.1 Candidatus Woesearchaeota archaeon | reverse complement strand
TCATCAATTGCTATACCTTCAATATTATATCCAAGCTTTTTTAGTATATATACTGTTGCAAGACTGTCTTTCCCGCCGGAAACTCCAACTGTAATCTTGTCTTTTTTTGAAAGAAGAGAGTATTTTTTTATTGTATCCTTGACTTTTTTTTCAAAATAATTTATGAAATGCTCTTTACAGTACCCGGACATAACTGAACTTTTTTTGCATGATTTACATTTCATAGATATTCCCTGATTTAATTTAGATTATAATTTAACAAAATGAATTTAAAAAAATCATCCGCCGCTTACAACTGAAAGCAGTTTTATACTGTCCTTATCACTGAGGATTTCATCGTCATTTAAAAGTTCATTTCCTCTTACAACAATGATTTCTTCAGCATTAATATTTATTTTTTTAAGAAGGGTCTTAACATCACCTTCAAACTTTATTTTTAATTCTTTGTTTGTTTTTTCAATAAATACAATCATTATCTCACCTTTTTACTCACCACGTCAATGCAACAACAGGCCTTAAAACCAAGAGATTTGTTTCAAGCTCTTTAAAATTCTCAAAAGTCTGTCCGACAACAAGCGCTTTAGCGTCTATAGTTTTTCCAATTTCATCTATATCCTTAAAATTTTTTACTTTTTGAAAAACGAGTTTATTTGGGGAATATTTTCTTAGTTCGTCAATGTTCTTTTCAGAAAATCCTATAGGGAATATTTCGCACCCACGCTTCATTGAAAGTATAGCTGCCTTAATTGAATTTTCATCGTCAATCATCACCAGTGCTTTTCCTTCAATTCCTACAGGAAGCCCTCCTGCGCCTCTGATTTTTTCATCAAAGATTATGAATTCATCTTTAAGAAGTTCAACACCGATCTCTTTTTCAAAATTTTTTAGATTAACTTTTGCGCCTGTTTTTTCCACAACAAATGCTCCTATTTCCCTCTCAACACCCATTGAGTCAAGATGAAAATCCTTGTCAAGTCGCTTTACACTTATCCTAAATGTAGTGTCTTTTGTATAATCTTTTATGAGAGTAGAAATATTATCTTTTATACCATCAATTGTCGGAGGAATTATATTTGCATAACTGAATGAGGATATTCCAAAAACATTTTTTAAATATGGTTTTTTCTCAGTGAATATTATTATCCTTGAAAAAAGACGCCTGATGCTGTCAGGTTTTATCTCCTCATTTTTCAGCTGCGCCCTTATATTTCTTATAAGCTTCATTTCAAAATCTGATTTATTATTGCCTTTTAGTCCAATTTCCGAGTATCTTACTATAACACATCCTTTCATAACATGAAGAATTGTGTTTTTTATTTTAATCTTATGCTTTATAACTGGTTTTTGACTTTAAAATTGTTTTTTATTAGTATTAAAGAAATATTATTAGAAACAATAATGCAAAACGTTTTTATTATTTAATTCCTGTATTATTTTATATTATTTTTTAATTTTCCCATAGACAAAGGAGATATTTTTCGAAGAATTGCAACTACTTCAACAATTTTTTTTACTGCAAAATCGATTTCCTTTTTTGTTGTGTATTTGGAGAGTGTTATTCGTATTGAGCCATGAGCTTTATTATCAATGACTCCAATTGATGTCAGTACATGGCTAGGTTTTAGACTTTTTGAAGAGCATGCTGATCCGGTTGAGATTTCAATTCCCATAGTGTCAAGGTGCATGAGTATAGCTTCGCCTTCGACAAAATCAAATGTGACATTTATATTATTGCAAAGCCTTTTTTCACCAATTGCTCCGTTAAGCATTGTATTTGGTATTTTTAAAAGTCTGTTAATCATGTCATCTCTAAGTTTAACCATTTTTTCATTATTTTTCTGAAAATCATGCATTGCAACTTCAACTGATTTTCCAAATCCCACTATTCCCGGAATGTTTGATGTTCCTGACCGAAGCTTAAACTCCTGACCTCCTCCATGCAAAAGCGAAGCAATCTCTACCCCTTTTCGTAAATATAATGCTCCAACCCCTTTTGGACCATGAATTTTGTGAGCATTTATTGTTATCATATCAATATTTATTTTTCTAATATCAATTTCTTTTTTCGTAAAGCTTTGGCATGCATCTATGTGAAAAATAACATTTTTTTCTCTGCATATTTTTCCTATAGACTCAATGTCCTGTATTGTTCCAATCTCGTTATTTCCATGAATTACTGAAACAAGTATTGTGTCGCTTTTAATTGAATTTTTAAGTTCTTCAAGATTGATAAGACCATATTTATCAACGTTAAGATAAGTAACTCTGTACCCCATTGTTTCAAGCCATTTACAAGTGTTAAGCACTGAGTCATGTTCTATTTTTGTAGTGATTATATGCTTTCCTTTATTTTTAGGCGATAATGCAATTCCCTTAATTGCAAAATTGTTGCTTTCAGTGCCGCTTGAAGTAAATATTATCTCTTCATCACTCCATGCGTTTATGGCCTTCGCTATTATGTTTCTTGATTTTTTCATTGCTTCATCACTAATAATACCTGATGTATGAAGAGATGATGCATTACCATAGTACTCTGAGAAGTAAGGAATCATTTCTTTCAAAACTTTATCATTAACTCTTGTTGTAGCGCCGTTGTCCAAATAAATCCTTTTTTTCATTTTTATACCAAATATTATTCTAAAAATCATAAGATAAGATAGTATAAACAATTGTCAATTTATTTAATAATCTTTCTTTAAGCTCAAGATAAGTCAAGTTAGAGGGATTTTATAGAACATTACTATGCACCAAAAAGCAAAGAAGAGTATTGCTGAAACTTCAACAAAAATGAAATTAAGATAATATTTTTCCCTTATCACCCTTAACTGATCAAGAATTATTGGTTCAACAGAGCCTTCAAGATAATCCTTTTTGCCGTCTGACTCCTGTCCGACGTAAGATGCCTGCTCAAGTTGGATATCCCTGTAAAACATAAAAAGCATATATGCCAGATTGATGAAAAATATCAAAATAATGAGAATATTGAGTATTATAACTAAAATCAGGTTCATATATTCATTAATATGCTTAAAGTATATTATTCTTTCTTAATTTTGAGAATATTGTTTAGAAAAGTTCCATAGGAAGCGTAGGAGGGTAAATAAGCATGAATTTAAGGATACCTCATATTTCTGCGTCTTAGATGTTAAAACCTGCATCTTCCATAGGAAGCGTAGGAGGCATAATTATTGCATAATAGATAAAGGAAAGTGTATCTTTATTAACCCAAGCCTTTATAAATAAGCATTTAATTCTTATTTAAAAATCCTTTATAAATGGGGTGTTGATAAAATGAAAAAAAGTAATATGAAAAAAATTGTAAAAAAATACGTTAAACCAGTTAAAGCTAAAACTGTTAAAAAAGAAAAAAAGCAGGTAAAACAGGTTAAAGAGAAAAAAGTTATGAAAGCAACTGAGAAAACAATAGAAGTTGTAAATATAGTTGTCTCAACAAGCTTAGAGCATGATATTCCTTTAGAAAAAATGACTGCAACACTCTCAAACACTGAGTACAACCCAGAACAGTTCCCGGGATTAGTTTTAAGGATAAAAGACCCTAAAACATCAGCTTTGATATTTTCATCAGGAAAAGTTGTATGCACAGGCGCACGAAGCATGGACAAAGTCCATGAATCAATTCAAAAAATAATCAAGAGCCTCGAAAAAATTGGAATACATATAAAGATAAAGCCTATAATAAAGATACAGAATATTGTTGCTTCAGGTTCAGTTGGAATGGATTTAAACTTAAATTCACTTGCAATGAAGCTTGACAACGTAGAATACGAACCTGAACAGTTCCCTGGTCTAGTCTATAAGCTTAATGCTGCAAAAGCGACGTTCCTACTTTTCTCAAATGGAAAAGTTGTATGCACAGGAACAAAATCAGAAGAAGAAGTTCATAAAGCACTTGATATGCTCATAGTGAACTTAAAAAAAGTAAGCTAAGCTTGCTTAATTTCTTTTTATTTTTTTTATAAAAAATAACTTAAGAGAGGTCTCTAAAAAAGAGACAAATTAATAATAGTGATGTGATTAAATGGAAGCAAGCGAACAAATAAGCAGTTTTGTTGAATTCTTGGAAACAAACTACAAAGCAGCCTTATTTGAACAGGTCTCAAAAGGTCATAAATTCATTGATATAGACTTAACTGAACTTTCAAAATTCTCGCCAGAACTTGCTGAAGACCTACTTGACAACCCTGAAGAAGTGTTAAAAGCTGGCGAAATAGCTGTAGAAAGATTTGATTTTGAAGGAGACATAAAAGGGTTTACCCTTCGCTTTTTTAACCTTCCAAAAAGCCAAATTATAGAAATCAGCAATATAAGGCATAAGCATCTAAACAAAATGATACAATTAAAAGGTGTTATCAGGCAAAAGTCTGATGTAAGACCGCAGGTAACAAGCGCCAAATTTGAATGCCCTTCATGCGGAAATATCATCCCAGTACTTCAAAACGACCAGAAATTCAAGGAACCTTCAGGTTGTGGGTGTGGAAGAAAAGGAAAATTCAGACTTCTGTCAAAAGAGCTTGTTGACGCCCAAAAAATAGTGCTTGAAGAAGCTGCAGAAGACCTTGATGGTGGTGCGCAGCCAAAAAGAATTAACATTTTTCTAAAAAACGATTTAGTAACACCTCTTTCAGAAAGAAGAACAAATCCTGGAAGCAAAATTGAGATTACAGGAGTATTAAATGAAGTTGCAATGCCATCAAAAGACGGCGGAAAACTCACAAGATTTGACTTGATGATTGAAACAAATCACGTGACTCCAATAGAAGAAGATTTTACACAGCTTACAATTTCACAAGAAGAAGAAGATGAAATAAAAATAATTGCAAAAGACAAGAAAGTATATGACAAGCTTGCTCAGTCAATTGCTCCGTCAGTTTTTGGATATGATAAGGTAAAGCTTGCGCTTGTACTTCAACTAATGGGTGGCGTCAAAAAAACCAGAAATGACGGAGTTTCAACAAGAGGAGACATGCACATACTTCTCGTTGGAGACCCTGGAGCAGGAAAATCTCAACTTCTAAAAAGAATGCATATAGTTGCGCCAAAATCACGATATGTTGCAGGAAAATCAGCATCAGGAACAGGACTTACGGCTGCAGTTGTAAAAGATGAATTTTTAGGCGGTTGGGCGCTTGAAGCAGGAGCTCTTGTTCTTTCCAATAAAGGTATGTGTATGATTGATGAAATGGATAAGATGAGTGATGAGGATACATCAGCAATGCATGAAGCGCTTGAGCAGCAGACTATTTCCATTTCCAAAGCAAACATCCACGCAACACTTCATGCTGAAACAGCAGTTTTGGCAGCTGCAAACCCTAAATTTGGAAGATTTGATCCTTATGGGCTTATAGCAAATCAGATAGACCTTCCAAGCACTTTGATTAACAGATTTGACCTGATATTTCCAATAAAAGATCTTCCTTCAAGGGATAAAGACGCAAAGATGGCAAACTTTATACTTAACCTTCATAAAAATATTGACATGCTAAAGGATGCGGAAATAATAAACACTAAACTCATAAAAAAATATGTATCTTATGCAAGAAGAATAAAGCCAAAATTAACAACTGAAGCAGTTGAAGAACTCCAGAACTATTATGTTCAGATGAGAAACTCAGGTGGTGAAGAAGAATCAGGAATTAAAGCGATTCCAATAACTGCAAGACAGCTTGAAGCTTTAGTTCGACTTTCAGAAGCATCAGCTAGGGTAAGATTATCAGAAAAAGTAACAAAAGAAGATGCTAAGCGTTCAATTGAACTTGTGCATTACTGCTTATCCCAAATCGGTCTTGACCCTGAAACTGGAAAAATTGACATTGACAGGATAAGCTCGGGAATAACAGCGTCAGAAAGAAGCGCAATATCAATAGTTAAGGAAATAATCAACGAACTTGACGTGAAATTCAAAAAGGAAATTCCATTTGCAGAAATAATAAAGGAAGCTGAAAGCAAAAACATAAACAAGGATAAGCTTGAAGAAGTTATTGAAAAGCTAAAACGTGCCGGCGAAGTTTATGAACCTAAAAGAGATTTCCTTCAAAAGATTTGATAGCTAAAAATGGAAGAGAATAACAATCCTCAAAACGTGAAGAGAAATATTGCAGTTAAAGTTAATATTTCTGATATAATTGAAGGAGAATATGTCAAGGAGGATGGCTGGACGCCTAATTATGTATCAACAAACAAAGGGCACGTGTCACGCGTCAATATTATTGGTGTTGTTGTTTCAAAAGAAGAATCCGCTTATGACACTTTAATGATTGACGACTCCACAGGCTCGATTTCTGTCAGAAGCTTTGAAAACAAGGAAATGCTAAAAACTCCTCTTGTTGGACAAATCGTTATTCTTATAGGACGTGTTAGAGAATACAATGGAGAAAAGTATATACTTGCAGAAATTGTAAGAGCAATTGATGATAAAAAGTGGGTGCAAGTCCGTAAAAAAGAGCTTGAAAGCGAAGTAAAGGATTTTGAAGCAAAAAACAAAGATATTGTCAAGGAAGAAAGAAAAGAATTTGAGAATACACTCGAATCAAAAAAAGAGGTAGTTATACCTAAGAAAGATGAGATGGTATTGCAGCCGCAGTCAAACCCTTACGAGCTTGTCCTTGGCCTAATAAAGAGCCTTGACACGGGTTTTGGAGTGTCATATGAAGAAGTCATACTTGATTCCAAAATCAAAAACTGCGAAGAAATAATAACCTCACTAATCGAAGAAGGAGAAATCTTTGAAATACGCCCAGGGATATTGAAAGTATTATGATTAAAATAATTTCTTTTTGTTCTCCAATTTCATAACTATAATATGTATTAAAAAAACTCAACTCCATTTCAGTTAGTGCTTATTATTTTCAGATAAATTTAAATAAACTTTTTACTTTTTATCTTTTATGCCTATTGTAAGAAAAGAATTTAAAAAAAAAGGCGAAATTGTTTGGTTAATTCTTTCTTATCGTTTACCTAATCCAAAGAATGAAGATTATGGAATAGGTTTCAAAGGTTTTCTATATGCTTTAATAAATAAGACGAATGAGGGATATAAGAAAAAAGCAAGAAAAGATTTTGATGCATGGATGAAATTTAAAAAAGAAAATCATAATCATTCATATCCAAACAAAGTTTTTATTAAGACGGATAAAGATAAAGAAGAAATGATATTGAAATGGTTAAATAGTTGTGATATTTCTCGATTAGGCTATGGAATTTCAGAATAATTTGTTATTAAAAAAACAATGGAGTCACAAACACTTCCAAAGCTGCTGCAACAAGAAGCAAGAGTACTGAGATTATTATCAAGTCTGATGAGTCAAGTATTATTTTCTCAAAGTTTTTTGTTCTAAAGTCGTGTTTGATTATTGCTACAGATATTATTCCTCCAGCTAGCCCTGCTACAAAGTAAGCAAGAATCTCAGGAATTCCATGGATTGAATATTTTAGCATCCCGATTGAGATTGTCTTGAAATACAGGAATACTGATTGGACTCCAAAGAATGATGAAACATTTGATAGATTGGTTCTGATAAAGTTTCCAATGGCAGCGCCAATCACTGACGCGTTCCATGTTAGTACAAATATTGCTCCAAAGCCGTATAAAAATGCGAATATAAGACAAAAAATCAGAACTCTGACATTGTTAAAGAATATTTTTCCAAATACTTCAAAAACCTGAACAGAAAATCCTGTGACGCCGCCGTTTATCTGAAGTATTGTTGTAACCTGCGTTGAAAAAAGGCTTTGAACTATGTTTGACGGCAAAAAGACGTACCAAAGAGCGTATGATATTGTTGATCCTATAAAAAAATACATGAAAAAAGATAAAGCACGCGAGTGTTCCTTTAATAAAAGTCTTTCTTCATAATCCTGCATATCCTTTGATTCTTCATACTTTATCGTTTTATAGAATAATGGAAAAATTCCCATTACCGTCAAAAATATCATCACTAAAGATGCCTGTTCTGGAAACACCCAAAGGCTTATTAGAATAGCTATTGAAGTGTATAAGACACCAAACAAGAACATATGTTTTGGATTCTTCTCTGCGTTCTCAGGATTTTCAAGCGATTCTACAACCATATCCCGTTGTTTGAGATTGATGGTATAAATAGTTTTCCACCAACTCTTTCGGCAACTTAAAAATCTTTGATTTTTTGTTCCCAAAAATTCCATTTTTGTGGAGTTGACACCGATGCTAAGGACTATTTCTTTTTTGAAATAGTCCGAACTGTTTTATTTAAAATTTATTATAAAATTTATTAAATACAAGAAAAAAATTATATTTCATATCTTGGATAAGGATTTAATATATTACATTCATACGGACGAAGTGTTTTTGAATCAATTAACCTAACATCATCTAATTTTGTAAAAAGAGTGATGTCATAATCACTAAATAAATCTTTAAACTTAAAAAATACTTTATTTGAACCTTCGTCAGTTAAAACAACAGAGTCTGCATAGTTTGAATTGAATATATACACTTGCCCAAACCATCCATCGGATGGTGTACATTTATATTCTCCTAAAGGATTTCCATTTCTTGCAAAATGCACTTGCAAAGGGCTAAGCTTAGCAGAGGATATAGTATCTACTTTTGTTTCAAGATTAGCGCAAGAAGCCAAAGAAGCCGCTATAATCAAAGTTCTTGCAGTTGATAAAATATTCATAAAATAAGTTTTTGCTTTATTAATATTAAAAGATACTGATTTTGCACCAGACCCACTGAACCAACTCTTTCGACAGTTGACACCGATGCTAAGGACTATTTCTTTTTTGAAATAGTCCGAACTGTTTTGTTTGACCTTTATTAAAACACAAGAAAATGCAAAAACGCATTTTCTGTGCGCAGAAAACCATGTTTTATTGCGGGTCACTGGACAAATTGTGTCCTCTTTAAAAAAGATATCATCGTCGGCAATAGACATCAGTGGCAAAAGAGTATTTAAACGGATAAACTATACAATATCAAATGATTAATGCAAAAGCCAAGGGAAGCAATGGCGAGCGGTTTCTTCTTAGAAAATTCTGGGACAATGGCTGGGCGTGCCTTAGAACTGCAGGCTCAGGCTCTATGAGTTTTCCAGCGCCAGACTTAATTGCAGGAAACAAAATAAGAAGAGTTGCTGTAGAGTGCAAAGTCACTAAGGACGAAAGCAAATACCTGTCAATAGCTGATATAGACCAGCTTAAGACTTTTTCAGACTACTTTGGCGCTGAAGCATGGGTTGCGGTAAAACTAGCAGATAATCCGTGGTATTTTCTTTCGCTTGACGATTTAAAAGTAACTGAAAAGAATTTTGTTGCTACGCTTGAAATTTGCAAATCTAAAGGTTTTTTAGTGGAAGAATTTTTTTCCTTTTAGTGTGAAATAGCCATGGATAATTTCTTTCCATTTCAAGAATGAATGTGTGAGGATTATAGACCCCAAGCTCAGAGATTATTCCAGTGATTAGTTCAGGACTTATTGATTCAAATGCGTAATTTGATATCTTGACACCTTTTGGCTTATCCTTCCATATCTCCTCTTCATGGCGTTTTTCTATCACTTCATCATACGCAAAAACAGTGTTTATATCAAACTTCCATGAATCTGTGCAAATATAGACAGGAACTTCCCTGTTATGCGCTGTTTCTGCAAAAAGCTCTGAACCTATCTTGTTTATAACGTATCCTTCAGATGTTATCGCATCAGCGCCTATCATCATTATGTCTGATTTTTTGACCGCCAGACGTCCTGCTGAATCTATGAAATGCTCAACTGGTATTCCTTCATTTATCATTTCAGTTGCTGTAAGTCTTCCCTGAAAAAGAGGCCGTGTTTCAGTATTTTTTAGTGAAAAGTTTATTTTTTTTCGCTTTGCCTCTTTTAAAATATCCATTACAGCGCTTGAATGGCAATGCGTAAAAACAACCATACCATCCTTTATTTTGCGCGACCCGAATTCAGAGATTATGCTTTTTGTAGTCTTAAAATGCTCATCTGCCTTTAAAATATTTTTTCGCATGGCATCTTTAACATTTGTTTCATTGACGTCATAAAAAAGAAGTGTTAATGTATTTCTTAGGCATGGTTCTGTCGGCCTTGTCTTTTCAAGCTTATCTCTTGCAATAATCAGGTCCTGATAAATTTTCTTTTGGTCAAATATTGATGTTTCAAGAATTTCAGAAATTGCATTTACAGCCGCTTTTGCAACGTTTTCAGCTCCTTGTATCTTCAATTCCTGTATATCCTTCACTATTTGGTCAATCATGGTATATTATTCCTTTATGCTGTATTTAAAGATTAGTAACTACTATTGGTTAAAGAAGAACCGGAATTTCAATTTTGACATCTGAAGGATTAAAAGTATATGCCTGCTTGTTATCAAAATACCCGCACATAAAATTTGAAAGAGGTATATTTGTTCTTTTGGAAAGCATGAGCGCGTAAAAATATGTCTGTGTTTTAGCATATTTTTCAAGGTGGGCTTTAGGTTTGTAATCCCATATCCAGATTTTTCCGTCTTTTATCTGAAGCACGTCTATGTGCCCTGTCAATGGAAAATCTTCCTTAAAAAACTCCAAAAACCCGTCAAATTCATGAGGCATAAGCCATATTGGTACTTCAATGCCTAAAGTATGCTTGTCAAAGTTAAGCATAAACATCTGAACGTTTGAATGAGGGGTTTTATACTCATTTAATGTAAGTCCTTCTTTTGCAAGAAGACAAACCTTGTGATTTACCTCATTTTCCAAAGGAATCCCCAAATCCATTCTTAGCGCTGACGAACGAGGTCCTGAATTAAAATATTCATTTGGGCATTTGTCAAACATTTCATAAAGATAAGAATAAAGCGTCTGATAATTAGTGCAAAGTTCTTCAGTTTTATTAATATGAATTCTGTAATGGTAAAACCATCCGTGCTTAAAAGAAGTGTGCTTCAACATATTCAATAAATTAAAGACGTTGGTTTTTATAGTTTTTGAATTTTAAGTAGAATAAGAATAATTAAATTAAATAAAAAAATCGTTATTATTTTTTCTTTAATCCTAATTTTTTCTCAATAACCTGTTCTTCATGTTCTATTTTTGTTTCTTCTGTAAGAACGCTTTTAGTCATTGCTGCAATATTTTCATCCATTCTTGCTATTCTTCTTTCCATTAATATAAGAACTCTAAGACTGTATACTATCGCTGCAAGTGTCCCTATTATAACTGATAGTATTATTGGGATCATATCATCGTAAGCCATTAATCTTCACCTCATTTTTTATTCCTATAATATTATTATTGTAAGTATGATAGGAACTAATTATTGTTTGAGTTAGTAAGTATTTAAAAGTATCGGTTAGAAAAAAACAAGTATATTTAGAGAATAAGCTATATAAAAAGCCATATAAAATAATAAAATAAATAAATTAATTTTTAACTGTTACTTTTTTCATGTTTTTCCATGCAAGTTCAAAAAGTCCTACAAGTGCTGTTGTAAAGAATGGTGTATTTACCCATACTCCAACATCATATGATTCATGTACTTTTTCATCATCAAGAAGCATGAAGATAAGTTCGTTTCCGTCAATTATCATAAATCTTGCTTTGATGTCTTCGACATTTCTTACTTCGGCCAGATCCTTAAGTTCACTGACAAGGTGTCTGTTTTTGTCAGTTAAAATTGTTGCTATTCTTATTTCAACTCCTCTTTGTTTTGCTTTAAGAAGTGTTTTTTTAAGTTCAATAGCTTTTCTTAAAAATCCCTGTTCTGTAGTCATTATAATAATTGATTCAGAAGCTGTATTAATCATTAATTCAAAATGATTGTAAACATTGTCTCTTCCTTTGACAGAACCTGCAAGGTCTGTTGGTTCTACAAGTTCAACTCCCTGATTATGTAAAAGTGTTAATTCGTCAAGTATTTCACTGCTTTTTATGTCTTCAAGCATTCTTTGCTTAAAATGAGCATCTTCATTTATTTTCTTTTTTACTCTTTCTACAACTTCTTTTGGAGGAACAGCGATGTATTTTATCGGTTTTCCTATTTTCATTATTACAAAGCCTTTTTTTTCAAGGCTTTCAAGAACGTCATAGCTTCTGCTTCGAGGA
>JAHFPP010000042.1 GCA_023266675.1 Candidatus Woesearchaeota archaeon | reverse complement strand
GTTATACAAAAAGATAACCGCAAACACGCTGATAATCCATGGGGACAAAGACAAATCTGTTAATATAAAATATTCATTAAAACTAAAAAAGCATATTAAAAACAGCCAGCTTATAATCTTAAAAAATGCTGACCACAATTATACAAACAAAAAAGATTTTAACAAGGTTATAAATAATACAGCAGAATTTTTAGTCAGGAGACTAAAATGAAAACAAACGTTTTTTTAAAAAGATACAAGGAGTGGGGGAATGATTTTGACCCTGCAAATGTCAAAGTGAAGCCTGCTCTTAGAGTCAACACGCTAAAAATCACTGAGGAAGAGCTTGTGAAAAGGCTTAAAGCGAAAGGTGTAAGGCTTCAAAAAGTTTCATGGCTGAAAAACGCTTACTTTTATTTATCTGATTTTGCGCTTGCATCAACACCTGAGTATCTTCAGGGATATTTTTATCTGCAGGACGCGGCGTCACAGATTCCTGCAATGATTCTTGACCCAAAACCTGGTGAAACTGTATTAGATATGGCGGCGGCGCCTGGCGGAAAAACAACCCAGTTATCCATGTTAATGAATAATACAGGTATTATAGTCGCTCTTGACGTGAAAACTGATAGACTCACAAGCCTAAAAAACAATATAGAACGAATGGGCTGCAGCAATATTATTGTATACAATAAAGACGCAAATTATGCTAGCGACTTAAATATGCAGTTTGACAAAGTTTTACTCGATGCACCATGCTCAGGCAACTTTTGTATCGACAAAGACTGGTTTAACAAAAGAAAGGTTGAAGATTTCAATGAAAAAGCTTTTATACAACAAAAGCTTCTTAGAAGTGGGGTGAGGGTTTTGAAGAAAGGAGGCACATTAGTATATTCGACATGCTCTCTTGAGAAAGAAGAGGATGAGAAGGTAATTGAATGGGCAGTATCAAACCTTGATGTTGAGCTGATAGATTTCAAGCTTGACATTGGTGACGCTGGCCTTGAGGAAACAACAAGCATAACACGGCGCCTTTGGCCAAACAAGACGATGACCCAGGGATTTTACGTCGCGAAGATGATAAAAGAGTAATTTTATATTTTTTCTTTTTTATTTATCTTCTATTTTCTAAATTTATTTTTTATTGATATCGTAAAATTTCAAAAAGGAAGCATTATATACACTTTTTATAATTTTAAATCCATGAGAAAGTTTTCAATTGGCTACAATCACACAAAAAGTTTTATTGAAATGATACCTCTTTTAAAAGGGTATGTGCATGAGATATATTTTCAACCGCCAAAGAAGGTTATGGGTTCTGGCAGGGTAATTTTTGAAGAAGAGAATTATGAAAAAACAATTGAAGAGTTAATTAAGACTTGTAAAAAAAATGATGTAAGTTCAAATCTTCTTTTAAATGCAACATGTGAAGGCGATGATACTGGTGAGAAAAAATATTCTGGCACAATTATGTTGTATCTTAAAAAACTAAAGAAAATCGGACTATGCAGCGTTTCAGTCACAAACCCAATACACATCCAAAGGATAAAAAAAGAAGTGCCTGGGTTAATCATCCACTCATCGATAAACTGCTACGTGAAGAATTCTGAGCACGCAAAATACCTAAAACACCTTGGTGTTGATGTAATAACAATTGACAGAGACATAAACAGAGATATAAAATTAATAAAAAAAATAAAAAAAGACACAGGCGCACAGATAAAAGCAGTGTTAAACGAGGGATGCCTGAAAAACTGCCCTTACAGGCATGCGCATTTCAACATGATCTCGCATGGCAAGGACACTGACTATTTTGATGAAACTTCATGTGTAAATATTTACAGAGAATTTCCCGAGAAGGTTTTCCAAATACCTTTCATACGCCCTGAAGATTTAAAAAAGTACGACGGAGTTGTGGATTACTACAAGCTCTCGACAAGAACAACAAGAACTGACAAGATAATATTCATCCTTAACGCCTACATAAATGAGAGGTTTGACGGCGACCTTCTTTTTTTGCTAAGCACGAAAGGGCTTTTTGAACATTTTAAGAGTATAGATAATAAAATTCTTAACAAAGAAGGTTTTGGGGAGATGCTTTGGAGCTGCGACAATGAATGTGAATCATGCGACTACTGCAAAAAACTTCTGAAAAAAGCCGCTGTAATGGTTAAACATTGAACAATATAGATAGATTATTTAGTTACTTAATAGTAGTTAATAATCGAAAAGTTTATAAAGTAAAAACCGTTACTAGATTGATAGAGGTAATACTATGAAAAATTTAACACTATGCGCATTAACAATCGCTGCGGCGCTAACAACTGTAAATCCAGATTATGCAGTTGCTGCAGACAAAAAACCAGGAAATGTGTATCTGCCATCTGTAAGCAAATGCTATGATCCTGATAAAATATTAAACAAAGTATCTGCTAAACACAGATACAAGAAAGGAGAAGTAACACGTCTTGAGTTCAAAGTGAAATACGGTGAAAAAATCAACGTTGGAGAATTTGGAGAAAGAAAAGATTTTGAACAAGGTTTCGGCTGGAAAATAGACATTTATTCTAATAATAATATTGGTAACAGTATTGACGCAAGTTTAACAACTGCATATAATGGAGAGCAATCTGGATATTTAAACGGGCTAGCTCCAAGCTGCCAGCAGAATTATGACAAGATAAAAACAAGGATAATAATAGAGCCTTACAGGCGATAAAAGAGAATATGATATTTTTTAAAATAATATTTAGTAAAAAGTGATAAACAAATCATAGAGGTTAATTGATACAATGAATAAAACAATCGCACTGTGCGCAATAGTTGGTGCTTTGGCAGCGCAGCCACAATATGCAGAGGCAGCAAAAAATGTTTACCTGCCACCATCAAGCGAATGCTATATAGCTGAAGATATGACAGATAAAGACTTAATAAACAAACGATACAGACAGTGGAAAGTGTCCAAAATAAGTTTTAAAGTAAAAAATAGTGTTGACATAGAAAATTATTCATTTGCAGAGCAGAAAAAAGTTGAGAAATCAGGTAAATTTATATCGCACAGAAAATTTATCACATATTCAAGCAATGGCAAGAATGTTGATGCTTTTTTAAATATACACACTTATGGAATAGGAGAAATTGAGTTTAAAAGAGAACAAATGGGTTTTTTAAACGCACTTTCGCCAACATGCCAGCAGAATTACGATAAATTAAAAGGTAAAGTGGAATTTGAATATAAAAAATAATTCTAGAGAAATATTAAAAAAATGATTTTAAAAAATCAATAAAGTCAAACGCTGTCGGCAAAACAAAGTTGTTGTACTGCCAGTGGAATAATAGTGGGCCAAGCACCCAGATGATATAAAAAAATCCAAATATTATAAGTATAACACCGCTAACTACCTCAAGCCTTCTTTTCCATTGATGAAAATTGTTCTGCACGTTTTTCATGCCAACCGCAACCATGACGCCTATAACTATAAACACAACATTTGCTCCAAGACCAAAGGCTACAGTTAATAGCGTTGTGTCAAAGATTTTTCCAAGCGCGAAAGGCAAAAGAAGAAATGTAAACACCGGAACACACGGTGTTATTGTTGAGATATAACCCAAAAACCCTGCTGCAAAGAAAGGATTGTTTGCCTTGTTTGTGTTTTTTAAGTAAGATTTGCATGACTTTTTATGAAACATCTTAAACTCAGCTTTTGCAAGTATCAAAGTTCCATAAAATATTGTGAGTATCCCAAATATGAATATCAACCATGTTGATACCTTTGGAAAAATATTGTTAAAAAAATGGAAGAATGCTGCTCCGAGAGCTGCTGCAATCATGCCAAGCGTTATATATCCTAAAAACCTCCCTATTGCAAACCCAAGCGAAAGTTTAAATCCTTTTTTAGCATCATCTCCATATCCAAAAAGTATTGGAAGATAAACTGGAAGGCATGAAGCAAGGCATAAAGTTAATGAACTGCTAAGACCATAAGTGAAAGCAAAAAATAGATCAGAAAAAGAAACCATTGTTAGACCAATTAAACAGTGTAGATATTTCCGTTTTCAATCTTGATGTTTATCATTGTAAGGCCTGCAAGACCATAGTTCTGGTCGCCAGTTCCAAGATACTGCCCTGATGACGGACTGAATGTTGCAGAGTGCCATGGGCATTTTATTTTATTGTCAACTAACGGCGATGTGCCTTGAGTCAGCTGTAAACCTTTATGCGTGCATTTATTCATGTATGCTTTGATGTCTCCGTTAAAATTAACAAGAACTCCCTCTCCGCCGTTATAAACAAATTTTTTTATTTCACCAGATGGAACGTCAGATACCTTTGCAATCATATTTCCTGTAATATGCACATTTGTATTGGTACTTGCAGCATTATTCTGTGTTGCGACTTCAGTTGCAGGTGCTCCCTGTTTTTGACATCCGCTGATTAAAAAAACCGCTAATATAAGAAATAAGGTTATTGTAAATAATTTTTTCATATTATCTCCTCTATTTGTATAGGTATATATTCTTTATATTTCCGAAAATAAATTTTATTTAAAAAGATTTGTATTTGAACTAATGGTTGATTAATATAGAATGAATAAGATGAAAATAAAAAAGTAAGAGAGAAGCGTATAAAACCGCTATCTTTTTAAATACGCTAGCGACGAAGGAGCGCGTATCAAAAACCGTTAGGTTTTTAAATACCCTCCAATTTCTTGAAGCTTATTGATATAAAAAGGTAAAATAATGGCATCAAAACAAAAAGCACAAGCAGGAGTTAAAGTAAAGAAGAAAATATGGGTCTCACTTGTAGCTCCAAAAATGTTCAATGAACAGATAATAGGAGAAACACCTACTTACGTTGCAACTGACATAATTGGAAAGGTAGTTAGCGCAAACTTAATGACATTAACTGGAGACGCCAGAAAACAATCAATTATCACAAAATTAAAAATTGTTGATGTAAAAGAAGGAAAAGCTTATACAAAACTTGAAAGATATGAAATGAGTCCTCCTTCAATAAAAAGGCTTGTAAGACGAAAAAGAGAAAGAATTGATGAGTCTCTCGTTTATGCAACAAAAGACGGCGTAAAACTAAGAATAAAACCATTTATACTGACAATATCATTAACAAGAAGCTCAGTTGTCTCTGAACTCCGAAAAAGGTTAAAAATGTTTTTATACAAAACAATTGCTCAGACAACACAGGAGGATGTTTTTAGACTAGTTATTGAGAACAAGCTCCAGAAGGAAATTGGAATGATGCTTTCAAAGATATACCCTATCAAAAATGTTGAGATAAGGGTTATGCACATAGAAAAGGACGATGCTAAGATAACTCCTCCTCCAAGCTTAAGAGAAAAAGTCAAGGACGAAGAAGAGAAGCTAGAAGAGAAGGAAGCAGAAGAAACAGAGCAGGATCCAAAGCTTGCAAAGAAGGAAAAATCTTCAAAAGAAGAATAAATTTTTCTAAATATTTTTTTAATGTTAATTTTAAATATGATTATATACTTATGACAAACGTATAATCAATTTTTAAAATTTTATTGATAAGCAGAATTCACGGGATATCTTGTAGTTATAGTTTGTATGATTGGAACAATTAGCACCCTTATTGATGCGCGTCGTATTGGTACCCAAATGTCATGATTATAATTTCCATTTGTTTTAGTTAGAAGAAACCGTATAGGAGACACTAATTTTGATTCAAGCTTATCAAAATCATCTTCAACAAAAAGATATGAATGTCTTCCCTCAATAACTCCTGTTTGTGTAGAATATTTTAGATAACCAATTTTAACTGGTTCGGGATTATTGTGACGAAAATAGTATAGATACTCATTAAAAGGATTTTTTGATGGTTTATTTAATATACTAATACTTTCTTCAATAAGAAACCTTGCAACTCTTTCCTCGATGCTTAATCTTCTTGCCATCTTTATCACTTAGCATGTTTAATGAATTCGTCAAAATGTGCGAGAGGTATTAGAACCCTTGAAACGCCGTATTCTGCCAGTATGCTTCCATCCGTTTTTAGTATTTGAAGCGAACCGCGAACTTCACTTATCTGATACTTATTAGTTTCATCTTTCCCTGCATCTTTCCATCCTTTCTTTATGGCTGCGTAGTCAAATTGAGAATTGAAAAATAATGAGATATTCTTCTGCTCATTCTCATATACCGAAATTTGTCTGAGGTATTCAGGAAGAACATCAGTATTAAATCCCAGTTCAGGGTTGTTTATGTCAACTAAAACATCATCCAAATTTACTTGTTTCCCATTAAGTTTAGCGACTACACTTTTTCCATCAATTAATTCTCTAAATCCAAGAAGAATTCCTTTTAACCCATTAATGTCATCAGTGATGTCAATTTCTGTAATTTTTGAATTCATAACGCGAGGCATTAAAACTTATTAATAAATCTTTTGAATGCTTAACCACTGTAAAAAGACTACAATAATGCAGAAAAGATGAGAATCATTGTTTTCCAAAAACAGCTCTGCCTGACGAATATTTTACCGGTAACCCGAATTGGTTTGAGACGTTTAATTTGTAATCAATTGTCCGCTTATTATCATTTTTATGAAGAACATTAACTGTCAGGTATAAAGTGTCGCCAATAAACACTGGCCACACATATTTGCTTTTTGCATTCTTAGTAAGCACGTCATCAGTGTGTCCTATGCTAGCGATAACCTGATTCTCAAGAGTTGGAAGCGCGATTCTTCCGATATCTTTTTTAGTATATCCTTTCTCATTTAATCCTATGATGCCAAGTGCGTGATATATCTTGTTTACGTCATGGAGCAGCGCTGACGTGACATTGAATTTGTAATGCTGCTCTCCAGTATTTAGTTTTTCAAAAGATAATGAATCTTGAGTGGCTGCACTAGGCTCTGAAAAAACTTTTAATGCTCGCGGAAAATAAAATGCCCGGGGGAGTTCACGTGGAAGTATTGGAAGCTCGTAGTTTGGCTTTATGGAGTACTGAAATCTTGCAACAGCATTATCGCCATCAAATAACTGTGATGAAAAAACTCTTTCATCATGCATGTTCCTTGCAATTTCCTTAAGCACAACATCAATACTTGTGTCCAAAGATATGGGCTTACTAAAAGATGAAGTTACTTCGATCTCTCCGCGCCCGCTTACTCTTGAATCAAAAAAATGCTCATTGACAAGGTAACCTATAATCTCCTGTGAAGTCATTGTTCGCATAAGTTGATTTGATGATGTGTCAAAACTTGTTTTTCCGCTGTCTGGATTATGTACTCTGACCAAGTCTTCAACAGCCCTCATGTCTACTGTTGTTGTGATTTCTGATTCAAGCGTTCTTTCAAGAAATGAATTTTCAGGGAGATAATCTCTCAGAAAAAGTTTTCTAAACACATCATAATGGAGTAATCTATTATATGATGTTATATTGAATGCACTGTATAAACTATCCAGGAAAGAGCTTGACATTGCAAAAAAATTCATTTCAATATCAACAAATGGAGAAATCATGCTTTGATGTGGCGCTTCAACAGCCATTAAGAATTTTCGTGCTAAAACGCCAGAGTTAACCATCCAAAGCAACTTGATTTGGTTATTTAAAAACTTTTTCATATATTATTCAGACGACGCTTCGTGCACAAATAAGTTGAATGATTAAAATCCCGCAATAAATTTAAATAACCGCATATAAAACTTAAATTATGAAAGAAATTGCAAGAGGAGCTGAAGCTGTGATATATCTTGATAATGACAGGATAATCAAAGTCAGGACTCCAAAAGAATACAGGATAAAGGCGCTTGATGACAGTCTTCGAAAGTCAAGGATAAGGCGTGAAGCAAAAATTCTTGAAAGGATTTCTGTGCCGCACCCAAGACTGATTAATTATAGTGAAAAGGATATGAAGATAGAAATGGAGTATATTAATGGCGATAAAGTCAGGGATGTTTTTAAAACAAGCCTTGGCAAAAAAATAGGCGAGTACGTTGCAAAGATGCACAATGAGAATATTATCCATGGAGACTTGACAACATCAAACATGATGTTTAAAGATAAAGAGATTTATTTCATTGATTTTGGACTCTCATATTTTTCTGCGAAAGTTGAGGATAAGGCAGTTGACCTTCATCTTCTAAAAGAGGCGCTTGAATCAAAGCACTACAAAGTCGCAGATAAAGCGTTTAAGGAAGTCCTGAAAGGATACAAAAAATTCTCAAGAAATAATGATGAAGTAATAGAGAGATTCTTGATGGTTGAAGAAAGAGGAAAGAACAAGCATAAGTAAAAACTATCTGACATTAATTACCTTGTAACTTCTGCCATGACTGCAAATTCATGAAATTGATGATATCTGACTCTTACACCTAATGGTGCTAATATTGAAGTTATTTCTTTGCCAGACAAGGATGTTGAGTCCATTCCATCATCGCTCATAATCCTGTTTCCATGGATTCTGACATTAATCCATCCCTCTTCGATATACATTTCACGTCTTTTTTTAAGACCGTTTAATGTTTGTGTGTAAAAATCAAAATATGACGTGTCGGCAACCCTTGTCATTTCAGATAGTATTTGTGTTTTATAATCAAAGTTCCCGATTGTGCCCATGTTTAGAACTGCAGAATCAAAATGCCTGTCATTGAACATATTAAGGTTGGTAAAATCTCCATTTTGAAAAACAAGGTTGTCCAGTCCTAACTCTTGTTTTCTTTTGTTTGAATATTCAACAAGTGAAGGAATTAATTCAATTCCTACAACGCTTTTATTATATCCTGCTAATTCAAATGAGTCATGCCCAAGGCCAGACCCTGCAACTAACACATGCTGATTTTTTATATGTTCTCTAAAAAACAAATATTCTGCGTTAAGAAACTCTCCTCGAATAACAGCCTTTTGACTATGCGCTGTTTCAAGCCTTTGCATAATCTCGTCAATTGATAATGTATATTCTAGTGCCATATTAAAACCTTAATTACTTAGAAGTAATGAATTAATTGTATTATATTAGAATTATTATATATATTTTTATAATATACAAATATTTATATATAAATTATTGTATAAAAGTAATAATGGATGTAAAAAACTTAAAAATATTGGAAAGTCTCGACATTAATCCGCGTGCTTCATTTAATCAAATAGGAAAATCTGCAAGGATAAGCAAAGAAGTTGCCCAGTACAGATTCAAACAAATGATTAATGAGGATATCCTGACAGGATTATATGCAATTATAGATATCAGTAAACTTGGTTATCAGACATATAAAATACTTGTAAAATACAAAAGCGTCACGTCACAAGTTCAGAAAAATATCATTGAACACATTAAGAAAAACAAAATTGTTGCATGGACTGGATTATGCGAGGGAACATGGGATTTGATAATAACTGTCTGCTCGCCAAACTCCAGAGAATTCACTGATTTTTTCAATACATTTTTTGATTTATTTGGAAGATATTTTATCGACAAGGAGATACTCATTCCAACAGACAACCACATGATAAATGATAAATACTTAGCAAACGGTAAACTTATCTACAATAAAAGAATGAGTTTTCATTCTGAAAAAATCAACATAGATGATACTGACAGAAAGATATTGCTTGAGCTGTCATTAAATTCACGGTCAAGTTTTACACACATAGGCAAAAAATTAAAGTTGTCATATTGGGCAATTGCGCAGCGTTATAAAAAACTTATTCAGCAAAATATTATAATTGTATTGAAACCAAGAATAAATTTTAGAAAGCTTGGCTATGACTATTATCATTTGTTTGTTGAATCAAATGATAAAGAGTCAAAAAAAGAGATTGTTTCATATTATGTGTCGCATAAGCATTGTGTCATGCTAATGAATCACATTGGAAGCTATTCCATGCATATAGAGTTTGTCTGCAAAAAAGAGGAGATGCATAGTATAATTTTAGACCTTCGGGAAAGGTTTGGCGAGAAAATTCAAAAGTATGAGCCACTACTGATAGTTGAGGAATACGTTATGAATCTCATAAGGTAAGTAAAAACTAATTATTATTTATCTCTTCAAAAAGCGCTTTGGCAGCCTCTTCAGGACCTTTTGATTCGTATCCTGGTATTCCTAGGCGTGTCCTTATGATTCCTACTTTTATCTTGTCTGATGAATACATTTTTCTAAAGAAATTCTCGGCTATGATATCATGGACGGCTTTGTATTGCGATGGTCCAAATATGTTTGAGTAGTATGTGTGGACAAGGCCTTTTTCTGTTGTTGTGCCTTTTGCAAACCTTGCTCCGTGCTTGAATATCTCCATTGCCTTTTCCTTTGAATTTATCCTTTCAAATATAGTGTGGTACTCATCAATCTGCTCATAGTTGTTTGCATATAGTATGTAGTCAACATCGTATCCGTAAAGCACTTCGTGCATTGTTGTTATTGGAAGAACTGCTCTTGCGTTTGTTTTCTGCGGGTTCATTATTATTGAGCGGTCAATGCTTCCAAACGCGTATTCTGGTGAGAGGTCGTCAAGGCGCACAAACGCGCCTGTCTCTGTTCCGTACGCCTTTATTCCGCTTCCAGATTCAGATATTTCAAGTGAGCCCATGTCATCAAATATTATTTTTATATCTCTAAGGTATTTTCCGCTAAGTTTTCGAAATGCCTCGATTGTCTCGGATTTTCCTGCGCCACTGTCGCCCCATATTACTATGTTTGCGGACTTCTTATTCTTCATGCTTATGTTTACCATTGCGCCGTGCACTGGCATTCTTCCTCTTCTCATCATCACAATGTTATGAAGCGTCAGAATCATCTTTTTTATGTAACCAAAGTATCCAAATTCATCATTTCTTGGACACGCCGCTACAAGGATATCATTTTTTTCATCTTCATAGAACACTGTTTTTGAGTCAAAATGCGAAAGTGATGTGTCTTCTACTCCAAAGATAAATACCGCGTCAGGCTTTTTTAGTATGTCGGGTCTGCCTGCAAGGTCAAAAAGATTTGCGACAGCTGTGCCAATTCCAATAAACTTGTTATGAAAGTAGAACTGTATCAGAAGGTTTCCAACTTTCGCCGGATAGCACAGATAATCCTTGTCTTCAATGCTAACTTTTTCAAGAGGATTAGAGTGCACTTTCTTGAATTCGCCGTTTCTTGTGTTTGTCGGAGGGTTAATTATCAACGGCGGATTAATTAGTACCTGTTTTATGAAATAAATATTTTTTAGGATTGAATATTCCTTTGCTAGCGGAAGAAAATTGTTTTCCTTCATCACAACCAGACCAACTTGGCAGGCTGCTGGAACTTGACGGTAGATTCTTAGGAGCTCGCCAGTTATGTTGTACGCGATATCCCTGTAAGTCTTACGCACAAGGTGATTTATTGTTTCAACCTTCTCATTGAAATGCGCGTACGGAGCATGCGGGTCAAACTTGCCCTGGTCTTCAATGTAGTAGATAAAGAATCTTTCATAGCTTCGCCAGTAATCATAAAGCTCTTCGACAAACAGGCTTAGTATGTATCTGTCTTTTATTATACCGCTGTATTTCTCATCTTTTACTTCTTCAATTTTTTTAAACGTTAGCTCGCCAAGAACATCTACAATGAGTTCAGTCTGCTTTTTATCCGAGTATTCTTCCGGGAGAATTACTAAAAGCGGTGAATCCTTTTCTTTTAAATTTTTTATAAATCTTAGATTTGCTTCAAAAAATATTTCTGTTTTTGTGACTTCAAACGTGTTCTTTGGTATCTCTTTTCTTGTCTTTATTACTGCCTGCCTGTCGTAGAATGAAAAGCTTTCTTCACTCCCCATCTATGAATCACACTCTTTGCATGCATTGTATATGTTTTCAAAAAGTTTTTCAAGCTTGTCATACGGCGTTGCCGAAAAAGCAAGTCTCATAAGGTTGTCGCCAAAGACAATTACGCCTGTGCTGTATTTTTCAAGAAGCTTCAATCTTATTTTTTCAACGCTAGCCTTTGTCTCTATGCACATGAAGTATCCTGAGTTGAAAGGAAGCGGCTTGAAATATTTTTTGTATTCCCTGTGATTGTGCAGTATCTCGCTTACCTTGTCATGTCTCTTTTTTAATGTCTCATATTTCTGATGTTTTTCAGCTTTGTAGCTTGCATCCTTTAATGAGTGCAGAACTAGTGACTGTGATATCTGCGGAGAGTTTGAAATGTTGCCTCTAATTGCGCCAGCGGTTTTGTCTTCAAGCGCTTTGTATAATTCTTCATTGCCACC
>JAHFPP010000041.1 GCA_023266675.1 Candidatus Woesearchaeota archaeon | reverse complement strand
ATTTCAAGTATGAATGAAGATTACGACCCAAACGATGCAGACGAAAGTTTAGAAAACGAAGATTCAAGAGAAGATTCTCTTTACAACGACGAAATATCCGCAGAAGAAGAAGGATTCCTCAAAGGATATGACGAAGCACAAGATGAAAAGAAAGAAGTTGCTCCTGAAGAAGAAGAGTTTTAGCCCTGCTATCAAAAGCTTATTAAATAAATAGTTCTTTTATTTTTTATAATGGATGCTTTTGAAAATGAGATTAGGAAGCTCTTGAAAAAAGAGACTGATATTGAGATACAAATAGAAGTTCCAAAAAATGAGTCTCTTGGAGACTACGCTGTCCCTTGTTTTGAATTCTCTAAACAGTTGAAAAAATCACCTAGTGTTATAGCCACAGAAATTTCTGAGAAATTAAGCTCTGAATTATTTGAAAAGATAATTCCGACAGGTCCTTACATCAACTTTTTTATTAATCCAGAAAAACTTAGTGAAGAGACGCTTAAAAAAATTGAGAAGGAAAAAGAGGAATATGGAAAGTCTTCTGAGGGAAAACACCAGAAAATTATGATTGAGTTTTCAAGCCCAAACACAAACAAGCCTCTTCACCTTGGACATGTTAGAAACATGCTGATTGGAGAGTCACTATCAAGGATATATGAAAAAACTGGCCACGAAGTCGTGAGAGGATGCCTTGTTAATGACCGAGGAGTTCATATCTGCAAATCAATGCTTGCATATAGAAGATGGGGGCATCACAAACTGCCAGACAAAAAAAGCGATCACTTCGTTGGAGATTTCTACGTTAAATTTGCGAAAGAAGTTAAAGAGGATGAATCACTTGATGTAAAAGCGCAGGATATGCTTCGCCTCTGGGAAGCTGGTGACAAGGAAACGCATGAACTCTGGAAAAAAATGAATGATTGGGTCTATGAAGGATTTGATGAAACATACAAAAGCCTCGGCATAAAGTTTGATAAAATATATTATGAAAGCAAGATTTATGAAAAGGCAAAAGAGATAGCTGTAGAATCATTAAAAGAAGGAATTTTTGAAAATGATGATAAAGGAAATATTATTGCGCCTCTAAAAAAATATGGGTTTGGGGAAGACAAAGTTGTATTGAGAAAAGACGGCACAACTGTATACATCACGCAGGATATTTATCTAGCAAAGAAGAAGTTTGAAGATTACAAGCTTGATAAATCTTTTTACGTTGTAGGCTCAGAGCAAAACCTTCATTTTCAGCAGCTTTTCAAGATTCTTGAAATGATAAAAATCACAAAGATTGAGAATTTGAAGCATGTAAGCTATGGAATGGTAAACCTTCCTGAAGGAAAAATGAAAAGCCGAGAAGGCACGGTTGTTGATGCTGATGACCTTGTTTTTGAAGTTGTTTCTCTGGCAAAAGAGGAAGTTAACCAAAGGTATAATGATTTGAGCGAGAAAGAAATTGAAGAGCGCTCAAGAAAAATAGGAATTGGAGCAATAAAGTTTTTCATATTAAAAATGGACGCATCAAAAGATATGGTTTACAATCCAAAGGAATCGGTTTCGTTTGATGGCGAGACAGGCCCTTATGTGCAGTATGCTTATGCAAGAATAAACTCAATATTTGAGAAAGGAGATGTAAAAAAACTGCATCATAAAATTGACTACTCGCTTTATGACGACAAGGAAAAACAGGTTATCAAAAAAATAAAAGAATATCCAAACATAGTTTCATCATCAATGAAACAATTCAAGCCGTCACTAGTTGCACGCTATCTTCTTGACTTGTCTCAGATGTTCAATGAGTACTACCATTCTCATCAGATACTCAAAGAATCCGAAGAATTAAAAAACGCAAGACTTCATCTTCTTGACGCAATCAGAATCGTAATTAAAGACGGACTAAACCTTCTTGGAATAGACGCTGTTGAACGAATGTAGTTATGAGATTATTAATTAGGATTACACATTCCTAATATTAAATTGATATTTAGTAAATGATTAAGGATAGAAAAGTTCTAACTATATGAAAAAAAAAGCAATCGCAATAATCAGGTAAACACTTATCAACTGCGCGCCTTCAAGCCAGTTGCAGCGGCCGTCAGCAGCCAGATGATTAATTATAGTTACTGCAAGTATTACTGAGATTATCTCAAATATTGAGAAGGAGAGTGTGAATCCGAAATGGAATATGTGACTGATTAAAACAAGTATTGGCACCACAAAAAGTGCTATCTGTATTGCGCTTGAAAGACCGATTTCAAGGGATATGTCTAGGTGATTATTTAATGCAAGTGAGATAGCTGTTGATTTTTCTGCAACGTTTGTTATTATCGCAATTAAAACGACCCCTATAAAAGTTTCGGTAATTCCAAAACTAAGCGCCGCAGATTTGATTGTACCTACTAAAAATTCCGATTCCATGGCTGCAACGATTGTTGTTAAGCAAAGAACAAGCGCTGCAAATTTAAGGCTAAAAACAGGCTTATGATGTGTTGCTTTGATTTCGTCGCTTGCGTCAAACAGGTCTTTATGTGTTTTTAATGAGAATATCAGATTTGCGATATATGTCAATGCCATTATTCCTGCAACTACTTCGCTAAAAATCTGAGTTTTAATTCCTTCATGATTTATGAATGAGTAAAGGCTTGGAGTGACTATTCCAACGACAACTATAATTAACATTGTTGAGGACACACCAATAGCTTCTTTGTTGAAACGCTGGTGCTTGTACTTAAACCCTCCAACCATTATTGAAAGACCAATTAAGAGAAGAATGTTTCCAACAATGCTGCCTATGATTGACCCCTTTACAACTTCAATTAATCCTTGTCTTAAAGCAAGTATCGCAATAAAAAGTTCTATAATATTTCCAAATGTAGCTGAAACAAGACCTCCAACTGTAGGGTTTGACTGAAGGGATATCTGCTGTGTTGTGTAACCCATAATCATTGCAAGTGGGATAAGCGAGAGAAGTGAAACAATAAATAAGATGACAGGATTAACTTTAATAAAAGAAAGAACTATGCTTATAGGTATAAAGATTAATAATAGATAGAAGAATTGAGGTATTTCTAGTTTTTGAAGGTTGTTTAGACTTTTAATCATTTTTATCTTAAAGTTAGTTTAAATTATATAAATTATATAGTAGCCAGATTAAATTAGTATAATAAAGGAGCTTATTTAAAACATTTTCTATAAAAAAGAGTATACAAAATTTAAAAAGGGTATTTTTCTTTCATACGCAAAAGATTTAAGTGATATCTTATCTTGTTTTTTTCGTCTTCCTTCGTTTCGTCAATTAGCAGCCTTTCAAAAGATTCAATAATGAAATCAGTAGATTGAAAGTTTAATGCTCTTCCTATTGATGCGCATCCATTTGGGCATCCCCAAGCGGATTTCTGCTTGTTGTCTTTTGGCTCAAACCATCGGTGACTGCACTCAGGACAATAATATGCTTTCATGTTTTTTGGATTTTTTATGTTTTATGGAAAAACCAAATAGCAAAATTGCTAGTTTAAATAAGTTTGCAATTACTTTTTAAGAAGAAAAATCACTCAATCTTGCATGAACTAAACCATTCTTTGTCAAATAAAAGCTTTGGAAGCTTGTTTATATTGTCTTTTGAGCCTTCAACAAGATATATCAACACCATTTTATTTTCTTTCTTGTCGACATCAACTTCCATTAATTTAAAATTTTGAGTTATTATAAGCAAATCATTTCTCAGTTCTTTCTCCTGAATTATCTTGTTTGTGGTAATTACTATTTTTCTCTGATATGACCCTATGCCTTTTTTCTCAAGATGTCTGTCAATGAATATAACTGCCCATGCTGCGACATAAATCAATGCTCCGATTAAATATTCGCCTGCACCAATCATTATACCAATAATTGCAAATCCCCAGATGCCTGCTGCAGTTGTTACCCCAAAAAGCTTGTCGTTGCTTTTTATTAATGCGCCTGCACCGAGAAACCCTATTCCTGAAACAATTGCGCCTAGCAGTGGCAAAGGGTTTTCAGGAACCAAATCTATTGCTGTAAGAGAAAGTGCGCATGCACCTATTGAAACAAAAATGAAAGCACCAAACCCAAGAGGCTTATGCGACCTTTGCCTTTCAAGACCAAACAGAATTGCGAATATGAATACAATTGAAAATCTCAAAAGTATGATTAATATTGACTCCATAAGTTTATTTTAGAAAAGCAAGTATATAAATTTTTGTTTAAAATAATAATTAGTTAAAAATGGTTAAGAAACAAAAATAAGATTATATTAAAAAAAAGTATTAAAAAAAGATAGCAATAATAAAAAAAGTTAATCTGTTTTTTTCCACGAAGTTGATTTCTCATCCCAGACATATCTTGCACCATCAGATGGCATATTCTTAGGCGGAATCCAATTGCATGTTTCTTCGTCAAGAATCCATGACGAAAAAGGTTTTGGTGGAATAAAAGCGTCACGAACTTTATCGTAGGTGTAACCAATCCCTGCATAATTTTTTCTTAAAGGTGCTCCTCCAAGCTTGTGTTTTCCGCCTGAAGTATTATATGATGTCTGAACCCATGATTTTGGATCTCCAAACGCTCCCGTATTTATTACATCTTGTTCTACTACAATTACTTGCACAACTTTTCCATTTTCAACTTTTGCAAAATGACTCATACTCTCCCTCCCATTTGAATTATTTTTTAATTAAAATAATAGTAATATTAAAATGTTATTGTTCCTGATGATGTCCACTTGTAAATTCTAAACCCTCCAGACGTTGAAATATCAGGCGAACCTGTTGTTGACGTCGCTGCTGCAAATGAATCTGGATAACGAATTATTACAATACCGGAGCCACCATTATATCCTGTTCCTGCCGTAGCCAATCCTCCACCTCCTCCTCCTGTATTTGCAGTGCCATTTTGTCCAGCACCACCATTAGTATCTTCACCATTGCCGCCTCCGCCTAGACCACCAGTGCCTCCGATAGCCAAACTTGTAGGATTTGCGCTAGCTGGTCCACCACCTCCACCTGCATAAACAGTTAATGTACCAGAGATAAGAGATGCAATTCCGGCACCACCAGTTCCGCCAATAGTCGTGCTGGTAGTATTCGTTCCAATTGTTTTAAGCGCTGCAGTACCTGCACCTCCTCCTGCGCCTCCTGCCCACAGACTCGCATTTAATCCTGAGCCAGCGTTTCCTTGTCCGACAGTTCCTGCAACTCCAACAGGGTTATCTGCACCTCCTCCATATCCTTGACTACCTCCTCCAGAACCCCCTGTCACTCCTGCATGTGGATATCCTGAAGATCCTCCACCACCACCGCCACCTCCTGTTGCAGTGATTGTACCAAAAACTGAATTATTTCCGGAGTCACCATTAGCCGCAGAGGCAATTCCTCCTGCTCCACCACCACCAACAGTTACTGTGATTGCTGAACCGGATGACACACTACATAACCCTGCAAGTAAGCCGCCAGCCCCTCCACCTCCAGAATAATAATAACCACCAGCACCACCACCACCTGCCACAACAAGATATTCAACAAAACTTGGAAGTATGCCTACCCAGGTTCTATCCTTAATCGCTGTACTTACTTGGTTCAAATTCCATCTTCCCGTATATTGAGTCATTTATTACACCTTAGATTCATGCAAACGATGAAGTTTAGTTTAGTAAAACATTTCATTTTAATTCCTCATTAAAAAGTAATTGTACCTGATGAAGTGAATGTATAAATCTGATATCCGCCAACAAGCGTAATAGTAGGTGAACCAGTAGTTGCTATTGGTGCATTTAAAGATGATGAGTAACGAATGACGACAACGCCGGAACCGCCATTTCCATTTGTTATATTGGCAGAATTCCAACCGCCACTACCTCCTCCACCTGTGTTTGCTGCAGCCACTGTTCCTCCCGCATCATTTACGGCTCCACCACCGCCACCGCCACATGCAAGCCCAGATGTTGCGCCAGTCGCTGCACCGCCGCCTCCACCACCTGCATAAAAGACTCGTGAGCCTGTAATTGTAGAACAAATTCCTGTCCCGCCGTCACCAGCATGTTTTTGTGAGATAGATGCTTTACCTACTGAACCTGCTCCACCGCCACCAGCACCAGTATAAGGGTCACCACCAGCACCATTTCCACCATCATGTCCTTGTCCTGCTATACCTGCCCCACCAGTTTGATTGTGTGTCCCTCCAGCACCAGAACCACCATCATCATGAGTTGCAGCAATATTATATGCAGCAGATGCACCGCCTCCTGTCGCTGTAATGGATGAAAAGACAGAATTTCCACCTTCTGTACCTTGATTACCAGAATTCGAATCTGACCCTGCTCCGCCAGCACCAACTGTAATTGTCAAAGCAGAACCTGTTGCAACTGCAAACCCTGCAGCAGTCAATAATCCTCCAGCGCCTCCGCCTCCGCCACCTACAGCGCCAAAAAATCCACCGCCGCCACCTCCTCCAGCTACAACCAAATATTCAACAGTCTGTGGTGCACCAGAGAGAGGGTTAGTTCCTATAAATCCACCCGGATTACTGCTCATGTTTAACTTATATCCTCATAACTAACCATAAACGTAATCTTACTGGCAGTCCCTGAAGTAACAGAAATAGAAGTACCCTCCTCCAAATAAAACGCCGCACTCTTCTCAACAACAACAATCGACGCATTAGCAGGAACAGAAACAGTCGAAACAATCGGATACGCAGTCCCGCCACTTGGCGCAGAACCTTGAGCAACAGAACCATTAGTATAGATAGAAACAGTAGCAGCAATTGTATTAGTACCATCAACATTAGCAGCAACAACAGTATTAACCTTATACACGTGTCCACTAGACGCAGCGTTAGCTAATAATATAACAGCAGATGTTCCAGACGGAGTATAATAAGTAGTCTTAGCATTAATAGTCGAAATATTAACAATATTAGGCGCAGTCATAAGTAATCAATAAGCCTCGTTCTTGATTTAAACCAAGATTAGCAAGTATTCACCCCAAATTTAAAGTTTTTGAACACTCAACATATTTAAAACTTTTGATTAGAGTAAATACACTTTTAAATTAGTTCAAGATTCTAAAGTTATGCCAAAGATATCAATAAATGACGCGCTCACATTAAAAGATGTGGTTTTTCTTGACGTAAGAAGTGAGAAGGAGTTTGAAGAAGACCATATCCCCGGCGCAATTAATATGCCAATTCTTAACAATGAAGAAAGACATATTGTTGGGTACACGTATAAGCAGGAAAGTAAAGATAAAGCTTATGAGATTGGTTACAAAATATTTGACCAGAAGATTTCTGAATTTGAAAACTTATTAAGAAATTATAAAGATAAAGAAATAATTTTTTACTGTTTTAGAGGAGGAATGCGCTCAGGATGCTTTGTTGATTATTTTTTAAAAAAAGGACTAAAGGTTTACCAGATTGAAGGAGGATACAAGAAGTATAGGGAACTAGTCAGGGATGAAATAAAAAAAGCTATCCTTCCAGAAAAGATTATTGTAATTTATGGACTAACAGGGTCAGGAAAAACTGAAATTATAAAAAAGCTAGAAAACGCGATTGATTTGGAAGGTCTTGCAAAACACCGAAGCTCTTTATTTGGAGGAGTAGGTCTTAAACCAAACACCCAAAAAATGTTTGAAACACTTTTGTTTAATGAACTAAAAAAAAATAGAGACTATCTTATTCTTGAAGGAGAGTCAAGAAAAATTGGAAGCATAATCTTGCCTGAAAACGTGTATAACGCGATGATTAATGCAAAAAAATTAGCAGTAACTTGCAGCATTGAAAGCCGTGCCAGAAGGATTGTCAAAGATTATTTCACAAATCAGGAAAAAATAGATGAAGTAAAAGCCATTGTTCCAAAACTAACCGAAAGACTCAGTAAAAAGAAAGTTGACGAACTGCTTACACTTTTAGAAAACAAGAATTACTTTGAATTTTCTAAAATAATGCTAAAAGAATACTACGACCCTCTTTACACTCATTACGTCAAAGATTTCAAGTTTGAAAAAGAAGTCTCAAGCGAAGACATAGATGAAGCTGTGAAGATTATTGATGAGTTCTGTAAGAATATTGAGTAATAAAAATATAAATAAAAAAGAGCGAGATATATTTTTAATTATCATCACAGCAAACTTTATAAATAAGTCATTGTTCATTGTGGTTATGGGAAGAATTAAAACAATGTTGATTAAAAGGGTAACAAACGAACTTGTCAAAGAGCACCATTCAGAGTTTAAGAAGGACTTCAACGAAAACAAGAAAATTGTTGAAAGATTTGCTAAAATCCCTTCAAAAAAACTCAGAAATACCATTGCTGGATATGTTACACGACAGATGAAAAGACCTGAAATATAAGTTTTTAAGTCTATACAATCTTAAGAAGTACATAATAAGGGGGCGTTATCAATGAGTGACGGAAATGACAATATAATCTTTATTGGCAATAAGCCTTTTATGAATTATGTCACAGGTGTTGTCATGCAGTTTACAACCCACAGCGCAAATGAAGTTATTGTAAAAGCGAGAGGAAAGTTTATATCCCGCGCAGTTGACATAGCAGAGATAACAAGCAAAAGATTTCTAGAAGGACAAATTGAAATAAAAGGAATAAGCACAAATTCTGAAGAATTCAAGAACAATGAAGGAAAGCAGGTTAGAGTCTCAACAATTGAGATAAAGCTTGGAAAGAAATAAATCTGAATGTACTTTTAAAAACTAATTTATTAAAATCAATATATTCTGCTAAATGTAATTAAGTAAAAGAATTATTGTAACAAACTTTCGATAGTATTCAAAACTTTTTCTGCGTTTCCAACATGCAATCCTAAATCACTTAACACTTTTCCTTTGTAGACTGGTTGAGTCAAATCCGTTTTTGCATCTTGAAGAAGTCTTTTACTTAAATCCAAATTCTGCTCTCTTGGAGTATAATCTTTTTGTCCGCCATTTTTCCATTGTTCTTCATTCAATGTTAAAAAATACCCAGAATCATGCCCAAGAAATTTTCGATAACACATAATACCTGGTGCAATTGTTGAAGGATTCAATCCCAAGTGTCCTCCTGAATGAGTTTCTCCAGTAGGTATTCCAATTACAACTGCTTCAGAACGTATTGAAATGATTAAATCACCAGGTTTAACATCTTGATATTCTGTCATAGTAGAAAGAATACATAAAAAGTTTATAAATCTTTCTATTTGTTACTACTTCTTGATTAATAATAATAAATTCTTCCTTTTTAAATGAAAGCCAAAACCTTTAAATAAAACCGATTTAAAAAAGACTCTAGTTTTATGGGGGATAGATGGCAAGAAGGATAGAAGTAAGCTTTAAAAAAGGAATATTTGACCCTGTGGCTGACGCTTTAAAAAAGAAGATTTTGAGAGTTCTAAAGATTAATCTTGCTTCAGTAAGAATAATTGAGGTTTACAATATAGAGTTTGGTCTTTTTGACAATCACTTAAAAAAACTTGGAGAGGAATTATTCACAGACCCGATAACCCAGGAGTATAGCTTCAGAGAGCCTTTGGCAAAAGAGTTCAACTATTTAGTAGAGGTAGGATTTGAAGCAGGTGTTAGTGATGGTATTGGGAAGAACGTTAGGAGTGCAATTAAAGACCTGCTTGGAATTGAAACAAGAGTCCACACATCAAAAGAGTACCTCCTTAAAGGGAAGATAACAAGAAAAGATGCAGAAATTATTGCAAAAGAGATTCTTTTTGACGACTCAATTCAAAAAATAACAATAATTGACAAGCCACAAAAAGCAATGGTCCCCTATATACCAAAAGCACCTGAATATCAGGAGAGACAGATTAATACAATAAATCTTCATATCCACGATAAGGAACTGGAAAAGATAATCAAAGAAAACAAGTTAGAGATAAATCTTGAGGATTTAAAAAAGATAAAAGCATATTTTAAGCAAAATGGACGCGACCCAACTGATGTTGAACTCCACCTTCTTTCAGAAGTACTAAAAGAGCATGAAAAGAACAGGATATTCAACTCAAAAATAAGATATAATGATGGCAAAAAAGATGTTCTTATAGAATCATTATCTAAAACGCACATTGAAGAGATTGAGGAAAAGCTCTCAAAAGAAAAAGACTTTGAAACAAAAGCAGATGAAAAAACATGCAGAATAAAATTCAATAAGGAATATGATGCCGTACTAAAAACACGATGCTATGATAGCATAAGCAAAGGAAGTTGCTATAACGCTTCAATTGGCGCAATTCTTAGCATAAACAACGAAATGATTGGAAAGAAAGTTTACAGTCAATTAACCAACACATCCTCTTTATTCATAAAACAAGATGACTCCAAGAAAATATCAAAAAAGGAAAGTGGCAAAGAGTGCATGATGGAACAAATTAAGGAAGGAATTAATGATGCCTCTGAGAAATCATGCTCAAGACTCATTGATTATGTTATAATAACTGAAGACAAATTGATTAATTCCACGCTGCTTTTTTGCAGCGCAACTGGCCTAGTTTCCTCAAAAAACGAGAAAGACGACAAAACAAAAATAAAAATAACTGCAGGTGATGCGATAATAATTGTTGGCGAATACATCGGAAAAGACAACGAGACACAGTTAAGCGATGCTTTGGCGCAAAAAAAACTCCTTGACTTTATTTCTGAAGCAGATTCACTAAACTTGTTCAAAAGCTCGTCTCCCAACAACAGCGGACTTGGTAGTACTATTATGAAGTTATGCATTGAAAATCTTGGCGCAGAGATTGATTTTGAAAAAGTGCCGGTAAAGCACAGCGAAACGCATATATCTGAAGTATTGACTTCAAAGAATCAGCAAAATATGTGTTTAGTTTCCTCTCAGGAGAATATACCTGAATTGATAGCACTGTCAAAAAGGAGAAATATCGACGCTAAAGAAATTGGAAGGATAAATGATTCTGGAAGATTTATTGTTTTAAGCAGAGGAAAGCATGCAGCTGATATAAGCCTTGATTTTTTTAATTATGAATTCTCAAAAAATGTTTTAAACGCCAAATTAAAACACCCCCTGCAAAAAGATGCAAAGATAACAGAACCAAAGGATTTGAATGTTGAACTAAAAAAACTGTTTTTAAAACTAAACGCGAAATACACAGATGCAAAAGCAGTATACCCAAAACTTGGAAGTGATGAAGGATTAATAATCTCGCATGGACACAATTCAGCATATGCAGACATAAATGCGTATGACATGGTTACAGCTGCCATTGATGAAGCGATAAGAAAACACGTTGCGTGCGGCGGAGATTTGAAAAATATTTCAGGAATAATAAAAGTGTTATATGATTACTGCGAGTCTGATAAAGCTGCGGATTCTGAAAACAAGTTGGCAAAAATAGTTATGGCGCATCAGGCAATTGAAGACTCAGTTCAGATGCTTGGAATCAATTTTTCCAATACAAACAAAAAGATTATTAGATGCAAAGAAGGAAAAGATTCAAAGGACTGCAGTGAGTTAATGGCTCTTGTCGCAACAATAGGAAAAGCCGAAGGATTGATAAACCATATTACCCACTCTGCCAAAACACCCGGAGATGGCATTTATATTATAGGAAGAACAAAGAATGAACTTGGCGGCTCATCATACTTCACAATGCGTGATGAATTAGGAGCAAACTCCCCTAAATCTGATTTTAAGACGTCAAAAAAAACATATGAAATTGTAAGCGGCATAATAAAAAAAGGACATGTTGATTCTTGCATTGGAGTTTTTAATGGGGGAATAGGAATTGCTTCCTTGAATATGCTGATTGAAAATGGCACCGGCGCAGAAATTGATTTGACAGGGATTGATGCTGAAGAAAATTTAAGAAATGATTATTTATTGTTCTCCGAGTCACAAAGCAGATTTATAGTTACAGTGTCACAAAAGGACAAAAAGAGGTTTGAAGATGCGATGAGAGGATGCAGCTATTCACTTATTGGTAAGATATTAAACATTCCAAAGCTGATTATAAAAAGAAACAAGAAGCTAATAGTAAACTTGAATGTTGCTGAATTGAAAAGAACATGCAATGGTGCAACAAAATGACAAACAAACCAAAAGTATGTGTGCTTACAGGATTTGGCATATCATCTGATGATAGGATAGGATATGCATTTAACAATGCTGGTGCTGACTGTGAAAAAGTTCATGTGAATGATCTGTTTGGCGGCAAAAAGAGCATTAATGAGTTTCACATATTTGTAATTCCTGGCGGCTCTTCATTTGGCGATAATATCTCAGCAGGAAAAATTCTTTCTGTAA
>JAHFPP010000040.1 GCA_023266675.1 Candidatus Woesearchaeota archaeon | reverse complement strand
TATCTTGTTTAACAATGGTCCTATCTCTCCTCCTGCGTCAAGCCCTTCAAGCATGAGGTTTATTGTCCGCTTAAGCATCTGTGAATCATATCTTTTTGCAAAACTTTCAAGCGCAGTTGCCAGGTCTTCACCTATTATGGTTGATTTTGCAACATCTTCAATTTCCTTTGCGAGTATTCCAAATCTTGGCCTAACAGCATACCAAAGCGCCTGGTCAAGCGGCATTCCTGCATTTATGTTTGCGCTAGTCAGCTGCAAAAAGTCTGGCAATACTTCTTCAAGCTCTTTACGCCTGTTATATATCTTGAAATCTATTACAAAATAAAATACAACCCAAAAACAAACTATTAAAGTTGGAAGAATTATAACCCATGACAAAAGTATTTGTGTTAGTATGAACACTGCTTTGTCCTCTCTTACAATCCCTGAATAAGTGATATATATTGAAAAAAAGAATAATAATATGACTGCTGAAAAATTGACTTTTTGCGATATTTTTGATTCGTCAGTTATTGTATACCCTGCTTTTTCAAGGTAATCCTTAAGATGCCGTTTATGTTCATACCTGCTTACAAGTATTTTTCCTTTCTTTTTCTTGTTTAAGACAAGCTCCTTATCAGAATAATTTTTTATTTCGTCACTGTCTGTCTTCTTCTTTTTAACGTCAAAATCATCTTTGCTTTTTTTTAGAAACAATGAAAAAGTTTGAAAAAGACTTTTTTTAATTAAAATCAAAGGTGAGGGTTTAATGTCTGGACTGCTTAATTTATCAAGTGGATTGGTTTTTGCAATAATTTCAGACTTATCATCATGCCCATCTCCATCTGTATCTTGTTTATATGGATTTGTGTGAAACAATTTTTTTTCTTCAAAATCAGTCAGACCGTCACCATCAGAGTCTTTTGCATTTTTATCTGCAATGCTGTTTTTTAATAACTCCTGTTTTTTCTTTAGAAATTTACTTCCTAAAGATTCAGAGACAATATTATCGGAACTGCTACTAGAAAGAGTAGAAATATTAACAAAAGTATCAGTAGATGAAACAATCTTATCTTTAGTTTCCCTGTTTTTTAATTTTTTTTTATCCATTTTTATTATTTTTGAATATTGATTATCAGTTTAAAACTCCACAGGAGGCCTTGACGATTTTATTATTGCAACAAACATGAACTGCACAAATCCAAGCAGTCCAACAATTGAAAGGAGCACAGGAAGTGTTAGTTTAAAACTCATGAATGTTGCAAGCACAATAAGCATAGTCATGCCAAGACTTGGAATAATCACAGCTATCATCATGTAAAACATTGCCAGCGGGTTAAGTTTTCGTCCGTACTCTTTAACTTCAATCTGCTGCTCACTGATTATTTGCGAAAGAACAGAATTTATTGATGGAGAAATGTTACTCCCTGTTTTTAACGAATTTAGAATCTGCCAAAGTATTTTTCTCATATTTGCTGACGGCACAGTTTCAACGGCGTCATTAATTGCCGCCTCCATAGTTGTTCCAACTTTTATTTTCTCAATTATCTCCCGAAAATAACCGCCGACAACTTCATAGCTATCTCCTATGTTTATCATTGCCTGATATAAAGAAACGCCTGAATCAATCTCAATTATTAAAAATCTTCCAGCAAAAATTATTTCCTTATTGATTTCCTTTTCCATTGCTTTTATTTTAGCATCAGGTATCTTCATGAAATAAGAGAAGATTATGAAAAACAAAATTGGAATTCCAAAAATAAGGATTAAAAGTTTTATTTTTATTGATATTTTTGACAAAAATAAAAATACCACAAAGAATATTGCAAGAGTTGTATAACCTGCTGTTAGAACTGTTTTTTTTATGAATTCATCCTTTGTATCAGGCATACCAGCAGATTTAAGCTTTAAATCAAGACCTGGAAACTTGTTTGAAATTAGCCTATATATGGTTGATATTTTAATCACCCAAGCATCTTGTTAAGCTTAACAAACTTCATAAGGTTTTCCTTGTTTGTATAATACTCAGCCATTATACGGCCAACGCTGTCAACAGATTCAATGTTTTGATTCACAAGATATCGCAGCACAGTTTCTTTTTCTTTCATTTCACCTTTTATCTCATTTATGCTGTTTCCTGTGTAAAGCTGAAGCGTATCCATGAGAGATTTTGATTTATTTTTATTTACAAGAACGTCAGACTTTGCATCATATTGCATAAGCGTGTTTTCTTTTCCTTCACCAGTTATTTCTGCTATCTGAAACGTCCTACGCATTCCTGTTCTTCTGTTTCTAAACTGCATTATCACCATGGATATTGCAGGAAGCATTGTAAGAGGAACATTGATTGGAGGATTTGTAAGTCTCCTTATTGTTTCCTCAGCATTGTTTGCGTGAAATGTTGCATAGCATGAGTGCCCAGTGTGTATTGCCTCAAAAAGCGTTTCAGCTTCTCTTTGACGTCTGACTTCTCCAACAAGTATCCTGTCAGGTCTCATTCTAAGTGAGTTCACAAGCAGGTCTTCCATTGATATTCCTCCTTTTCCTTCGGCGTTTGGAAGTCTTGTTGAAAGTGGCACCCAATGAAGGAATTTTGGAAGGCGAATTTCCCGTGTATCTTCAATAGAGATTATTCTTTGGTTTGGAGGAAAAAGCGCACCAAGAACGTTTAACACTGATGTTTTTCCACTGGCCGTTCCTCCTGCAATTAATGCAGAAAGCTCGTAATGCATTGCAAGCCATATGAGTGACGCTGCCTCATATGAAAATGTTTTGTATTTTAAAAAATGAGTAATAGTCATAGGATCTCTTGAGAATTTTCTTAAAGTTATCGTGTTCCCTGCAGTTGATATCGGCATAATTGTTGCGTTAACCCTGTCGCCTTCATTTAAGTGAGCATCAAGCAATGGCTCAAGAACTGTAATCTGCCTGCCAACTTTTCGTCCAATCATAGTTGCGTAATGGCGTGTCTGCTCCTCATCCTTTAAGAAAATATTTGTTTTAAGCCATCCATGTTTTTTATGATAGCACCATACAGGTGAAACGCTTGAATTTATAACAATCTCTTCAAGTTCCTTGTCATCCATCAATATTTCAATATTTCCCATTCCAAGGCTTCTTTGGATAAGATATGATACTAAAAATTCCATTGTATTATTATCAATGTCTGGAAAATATTTGTCTATTAGAATTCTTATCGTCTCTTTAAATTTGTCCTCTATTATTGAAGTCTTTTTTGAGTCTGTTATCTCAACTATTCCAAGATTTACCCGCTTGATTAATTCCATACGTATTTTTTCAAGAATTATCTCAGTTGTGCCTCCAATGCTTGATATTGAAACTTCATATATAGGGACAAATTCGCCTTTTGTCATTGAGATTGTGATTGTTACCGGTATCTTTTTTGAGATGTAATCATATTTGTCAATTATTTTCCTTGTATCTTTAAGCGCTTCAAGTTTTTCTGACAAATTTTTTGCGGCAGAATTTGATATTTCACCGGATAAAATATTCGGCACACCTGCTTCTTTGGATGCATCTGTAATCTGAGTAGTATCCCTACTTGACTTGATTATCTTTTTTATTATGTTTGTTCTGATTATTTCACCCAGTTATTTTTTTATGAATCCAAGAAGCATTCCTATTTCCTTCTTGAAAAACTCCTTTTTCTCCTCTACCTTATCCATTGCTAATTTCAGCTCAAGTATATGCTTTTCAGACGATTTTGAAGCCGAGACAAGATCATACATCTTGGCTTTTTTTATCAGATTGCCAAGCTCAGCTTTAAGCCGTATTTTGTCTTCCTCAATTTTTATCAAAAGCATCTCTACCTGCGCTTTTTTCTCAAAAAATAATTTAAATGTGTCTATTGTTTTCTTTCCTTCATCAGCAGCTTTTCCTATTTTTGACTTGTTTTCAACAACTTTCTGCAAAAGCCTATTTTGACTTTGCACTATTTTTTCTTCCTGCTCACGGCTTTTATCAAACAGTGGGTCAAGCATTTTCCTTTTTTCTGCCAATACTTCCTCAATTTTATTTGCAGATTCCTCAAGCGTTTTCACATGCTCTTTTGTAATGTTTATTTTTGTATTTCCAATGTCAATTCTTTTATGAATATCATCTATAAACACTAGCATTTCCGAGAATTTAGTTTTAATTAAATCTTCTCTTGCCTTAAGCTCACTCATCTCTTTTTCTTCAGTCTTTATTTCCTGCTCTTCTTTTTTTATTGTTTCGATAAGATTCTGAAATTTCTTGTTTTCTTCAAGTAAATCTGAATGCGTCTGTTTCAATGAATTTCGAAATTCCGCCTGCTGATTAATTATTTCCTGATCGATATTTCTCTTAAGATTCTCATAGCTTTCAAGCTCTTTGACTTCATGTTCTACTTTAATGTATTCTTCGCCAATAGTTTTTTTTATTTTATCAAACTCAGTTTTTATGTGATCAAGACCTTCAGTTTCATGGTTCACGCTTTCAATTGATGATTCCACTTTCCTGATAAAATTATCCTTAAGGCTTTCAAATTCGTTCTTCTTATTTTTGATATCCTCTTCGGTCATCTTTTTTTCAATAAGCCATGTTGACGTGAATTTGTAGTCTATATCAATAACTTTTTCTTCCTGCAGAAAATCAGCCCACTCCTGGATAACAGTTTTAGAAACTCCTAATTTTTTTGCAGCATCAGCTACGGTTATTCGCTTTGTTTCCTTTATTAACTGAACAAGTTTATCTACACCTGTCTCTATATTATTCGTCATTTACCCTCTTTTCCCCTATAGGTTAAGAATACAATGAATAAGGCTATTAATAAATCTTTCGTGAAAGAAAAAATTAAGAAAAAAATTAAAAAATTTAAAATTTACTTACAACATAAAGTAGTTGCATAATATGTTTCTCCTGAGCTCCATCCGCAACCAAACCCGTGTGGTAAACTAGTACTGTCAACAAGATTATCGTAAGCAAATTTTCTACCAACAGAATCCAGATAGTAGGTGTTTGGGGCGACAGTACCTACACATGCCCCTCCAATCGCAAATTCATCGTTATTACAATTTAAAACAACGCCATCAACATTATTTCCTGTTGCGGTTCCTTTTAAAATACGGCAGCTTTGTTTAATACTTGTAGCACTACTAGTAGCAGCTGCACCTGGAGTGACAACTATACCGTTAGAAGTGAGAGGAGTGCATATTCTATCTTCATTAAGGCAGTTCCATATTTGATTGTGACAAGTAGGACTAGAAGATATTTGTCCTTGACACCCTTCAATTACCCAATCCCCTGCACAACTCGAAGTCAAACCTTTAGGGCATTGATAAAGTTGTGTTTGTGTGCCTATAACATTAATTTTATTATCAGTAGATATTGAAATACCTGTTCCTGCAGTATAAGTAGTTGCTGCTGCCGGAGGTGTTCCTGCTCCATTTGGAAGTCTAGCTGCAATAACATCTATTCCTTGTTGTAAATTATAAGGTTGATTATCTACTTTTATTTGAATTTCTTCTGCACTATGACCAAACTTTGTAGGGTCATTTGTCCCAAAAGCATAAACAACAACACCAATCATCAAAACCATACCTATTGTTAACATCATCCAAAAATGTTTTTTCATTATATTAACTTCAAATTTCATTGATATCACCTTTGTAATTATTATTTGAATCTTTTGATTTTGAATTCTTTTGCATCTTATTTCCTCCGTGTTATAAATATTTAAATTAGTATCAATTTAAGATATTGGATTTGCTACACAGACAAATCCTGTATTTTGAGTATCCAACAAAGCTGTAGTGTAAATTGTGTTACAATCACCGTGGTAATAATCTGTACCGCAGTTATTATATGTACAACCTTGAACCTCTTCTGAAACGCCTTTGTTATGATACTTTGTATGCTGTGTTATACCTAACACAGATGAACTGGAACCAGATAAAGTTTTTACTGTGCCTGATTGAGTTGGATTTACAAGATTAAAAACGAAGTTATCACAAGGGATATTATTTAATTGCTCAATAGTTGGCAAGTCAGCATTAATTACAGTACAATATGATCTAGCTTGATTCCAATTATAAGATAAATCAGCAAAATTTAATAAACAAATATAAGTATTGTCTTTGTTCTGAATTGTTTGCCAACCTGAAGGACATTTAGATGTTTGAGTATAACATACCTGATTACAAGTTCCTGAAGTACACTCATTATTGGTGTGACATAGTACGTTATCAGCTTTAAGAGACCCTATGCTAGAAATAGTAGCTGGATTTCCTGTTGTAGAACTAGGTTGATTTGCAGTTCTTTGAGTAAACATTGCTGTCACACTTTTTGCTGTATTCATTGTTACAGTGCAAGTAGGATCAGTATTACTCCATCCTAGTCTTGATTCACAACCTGTCCAAAGAACAGAAGGAACACTAGCACCAGTAGTCACCGCCATAATAATATTACTTCCAGTATTAACTAGAAACAAACAAGGGGTAGTGCTATCTTGATAACAATCTCCAATTGGATTAGTCCCATCTGACAATGATACACTATTGATATTAGCACCATTTCCTACTCTTATGATACTAATTGTAGATAAAGTTGGAGATACTGGACCATAATTAAACGTTGCTGTAACTGTCTTTGCTGCATTCATTGTTACAGTGCAAGTTGGGTCATTATTAGACCATCCAATTTGAGGTTCACAACCTGTCCAAAGAACAGAAGGAACACTAGCACCAGTAGTCACCGCCATAATAACTTTGCTACCACTATTTACTGAGAATGAACATGAGGAAGTACCTGAAGGGCAGTCTCCAATCGGATGAGTTCCATCTGATAATGATACACTATTAGCATTAACACCTGCCCCATCTCTGACAATATTGATAGTATAATTAGTAGGAACAGTCATATCAGGTACTAATCTTTCACAAATTTTAGGATTAGTAGCGCCACAATAATTAGAATCGCAATCAGCGTTAACTTTGCATTTTAATCCATCTGAGCATTTAGCGCATGGACCGCCGCAATTAAGATCAGATTCTCCAAGATTTATAGATTCATCATAGCATAATGATTTAGGTGTAACGTATGGTCCTGTTGACCTTACTCTTGCAGTAAAATCTGCCCAATAATCATTATGCGTATTTGTATCTGCTGGGTCAAGTATCATCATGACTGTTGAATTGTCTACACTGCATGTCAATTTAGTGCTTGAACTTGCACCAGATAAACCTTTCTGCAGTTTATAATCTCCAGATACAGGGTCTCTATCGCATAAAGATAGGTTATACCCTTTATAATTCACATAAATAAAGTAGTTATAATAATTACTTATGCTGCTTGAAGTGTCAAACTTGTATTCTTTTATACCAAATATTTCTTTTGAAGGGTTTTTAGAATCAGTGTAATAATACATGTGATTGCTTAGAATATCTGAAGATTTAAAACTTGAATTCACTGCATGAAGAAGTGCTTCATATTTTTTTGAGCCTGTAAAAGCTGAATTTGATGAAAACTGGTTTTTAAAACCTAAAAAACTTTTAATCCAGTTGAAAACTAATGTTAATGCATTGTTTGAATTTTTAAAAGAAATTGTTTTCATGCTAAATAATATTGAATTTGTTGCATTATTATAGTAAAATTTATTTTTAAAATCTGAAGTCTGGCACGTTACATAGTTATTGTTAAATGTGTTTGGATTGCATAAGCCAAAATTTAGATTAAATGCAGATGGGTCTGTTTTCCAATCTTTGCTTAGCCCAATCCCGATTATTACATTGTCATCTGTTGAATCACCAAATACTCCGTTACTGTTTCCGTCAATTGAAAGAACACAAATTGATTTTTCAGAATTTGAGCCTTCATTATAACTAGCTGCATAATTTGAGATATCTATTGATGTGTCTGATTGATTTAAAAGAAATTGATTGATTGATTTTTGAACATCCATATCATCGCAGAATATTGAGTAAGGTTTTCCGTTTGTATTTACATTGTAAAGAGCGTCTGCTAAAAGCTTTGTTCTTGAAGTCCAGTTTCCGCTGCTGCACATAAAGTCTGATAATGTTGCTAAAGTGTCATTTACTATTGCTCCATTAAAATAGCATTTTCTATTGTTTCCGTTTGAATCAGCGTAAAAACATTGTGAATCTAAAGGACAGTATCCCGAGTGGTCATGGAATGGAGAATATTTTTTCTCACTAATATTCCAGTTGCCAAGCGAACATACGACTCCAAAATCAGTTTTATTTATAATCCCTTTTTCATAAACTTCAGAATCCGGAATTGCATTGTTAAACTGCTGTGAAAAATTAACTAACCCATTAACACAGCTAGTCCCATTCCAGCAATGATTTACTGCACAGCATCCTATAGGGCTTGTATCATTATTCATGCTTATTGAATCTGTGTATGTTTTAGAAACATTCATCTTTTTAACACCGTTTACCGTTGTATATAAGTCGTCTTGTGTCATTTCTCTCCAATTATTTCCATTATCACATACATGATTTCCTTCAATTTCACAGGCTCCTTTAGTTATCACAGCTGGAGAACTGTATAGGTTTAATGGAGCTAAAGTTAATGAAACACCGGATGAAACACCACAGCAATAATTATATTCGTAATAACCCGCTTCTGCTATGTGAGCGTTTGTTTGGCTTGAAGTTGAGAACAATGATGAATAACCTGAAGGACACTGGTTACCTGGCGTTAATGAACATGACGCTTTAGTTGCATCTCCTTTTCCTATTGTAACTGTTTCTGTATAAACTGCATCTTTTGTTGCTGAAACGTGAGCATTTGAATTGCCGCTTAAGAATAATTGATTAGATGAACTAATTTGATTAAGCTTTGAAGTGTTGCAGCAAAGTTTTTGGTATGATGGTGTTTGTGTATGCCCTGGTTTTGCCGCATGAGCATTTATGTTGCTTGACATTTCTAAAACTTCAGTTTCTTTGGAAGTGTCACAGGTTGGTTTTACATTGCATATTGATTCTGTGTTAATATTTTGTGAAAATGAGCATTGATAAAATGAGCCTTTATCCTGATTTTCATTTACAAATAATAAATCATTGAATTCTTCTTTATTTAATGTTTCTTTTACAGTTGTGTCATTAAACACTTTATATCCGTTAAAACACCCTGCTTCACTGTCATTATAGTATTCACCGGGAACATACCCACAGCATTTATTTCCTGTCCAGCCAAAGCTTCTTATTCCATTGCATGCTGATTTATAAATATCTTTTTCTACAGTAGTTGTTGCAGATGGAGGTGGATTAAGTCCAATAATCCATTTTTCGCCGTCTGAACTGCAGTAATAGTTATCTTTGTCAAGGTTAACATTATCAATAGCAACTGTTACATAATTTTCATTTGTTGCCGGCCCTGAATAATAGATTTCTATACTTGTAACAGAATTTAGGCCAACTAGAGAAGATTGAGGTATTCTTACACGATGCCAAACTCCATTTAGATTATATGATATAAAATTTTCTATTTTTAAATCTGAAAAAAGTACATCATTATTATAGAATCTTATACTAAAATTTGAGGTGATATTATGATTTGACATTATATCAAATGAGAGTGAGTTAAAAGATACGATATTTTTTATGTCTGAAGGTAATTGATTAATTAAAGTAAGAGTTTGTGTAGTGCCATCAAATTTTTTAATTTTAAAATTATTATTTAAAATATCAGGATTTGTTGTATTAAAATTATCATATGTTACTATAGATCGGATATTTGCTCCATTACCAAAAGTTCTTATCCCGTATGCAGATTTAACACCGTCTTTATTTTTACAATTTCCTTTGCAACATTCTGCAAAATTATTTACGCCATTAGTTTGATAACAAATAAATGAACTACTTTTTTTATCATCAGTATTAATCTGATCAACTACTGCTGCAGCCTCTATTTGCGTACCGGATGAAGTAGATGAATCCTCATTGAGTAAACAATTATCTACATCTTGGCATATTCCTGTATTGGCATCTGAATTATCATCAACTTGCTCTGAACCAGAAATATCAGCACTTGTTCCTTGGTTAGTTATATAATTTGAAAAAGTCCCTTTGTCTGATACTGCTATATAAGAAGAAGGTAAGGAAGGATATGTTGCCTGCGCGTTACAATAATATAGATCTTTGCCGTTTGAAATGATACTGTAGTTTTGAGTGGCAGATTTTAAGTCATAAATCTTGAATCGAAGTGTGCTGGATTTAGTGTTATCTATCCATTTTGAAGTAGCATTTAGCCAAACATATTGTGTACTTGTACTACCCCATTTATCTGTTACACAGATGTATCCATTTTCAGACACATTGCCTATTTTAGAAGAATCACATTCACAATAATTTGTTGCTGCAGGATCAGATGAACATAAATTATGTGTAGATGAAGGAGTAGAAGCAGTAGTTATAGGAACACATGTTCCTATATTTTTTGGATAACATAAAAGAGCATCTTCATGAACTCCTGCACTTCTTGCTTCAGCAAAATCAAAAGAACCTTGGGCTAAAGATGCTGGACACCTTCCATTCATAGAATTTCCATAACAGTAACTACTACCTGTCGCGTATCCAAAAGAACAACCATACGCTGCTGTGCCAGAAATATCTTGAGTATAAAAAATTGAATCATTAGCTTTAGCAGGAGTAGAACAAGTATCAACACCGTTACTGCATGTTTTTGAAGGATGTTGATAAACAACTTTATATCCTTCTTGACAGTTTATTGGAGTATCAACAGCTAAGATTGAAGATGAGAATAAAAGCGAGAAAACTATCAGGAAACTAAATAAGAATACTAATTTATTTTTCAAATTCCCACACCCTCTTTTATCAAAGTAAGTTTATTATGTTTATTCTCTGAAACTAATTGTTTATATACTTTTCTGTAAGAAATAGTCAAACTCCAAGAATTTTTTGAAAACTTATAATTTCATGCTCTGCCCTAAGTTCGTAAGGAGACTGTGCAAAGCTTGCAAAAACAGTTTTTAATTTGTATTTTTTTGAAAACCTTGCATTTTGCTGCATACGCCCAAGCATAACATCTTTATTTTTTGAATTTAAAAGAGAAGAAAATGATATTCCAAGTATTTTTTCCTTTTCCTTCATAAGCTGGCACATAACATGATTAAGGCCTGAATTTCTATGGTGCAAAAAATCATTCTTGTCCTGTTTTTCAAAATCAAATAGCACATAGCTTTTCTTGTTTTCAATCAAGGATTTCGTAGCAGTTGATATGAAAATATAATCACTAATCAATTGAATTTTATTTATTGACTTTTCATCAGCGAGTAAACCTATGTCAACACGAATTTCTTTTATTTCAGTGAGTTCTTTTTTTTTGTTTTCAAATGTTTTCATATCTTTAAAGGGATATACAAAAATAAGCGCTTTTGTACTAAGCGCCTTTGCTACTTCTACAAATTCTTTCTCATTATTTTTTGGAAAACATATATCCTGAAACATACCATTCAAAAAAAGAACATATTATAAATATATTCCGTTTCTACAGTTTAAAATGACTGAAAGAGTACAAAAAATAATTGCTGCATCAGGATACTGCTCCAGGCGTAAGGCTGAAGAACTTATAATTGCAGGTAAAGTTAGTGTTAACGGCGAAAAAATACATATTGGAGACAAAGCAGATTTCTCTAAAGACACAATCAGCATTGGAGACTTTGTTTTGGAAAAAGAACAGAAAGTTTACCTTGCACTAAACAAGCCAAGAGGATTCATAACAACCGCGTCAGACATGTATGACAGGAAAAAAGTGACTGATTTAATAAATTTGAAGGAGAGAGTTTTTCCAATAGGCCGTCTTGACAGAGACGCAACCGGACTGCTTTTAATGTCAAATGATGGTGAATGGGCAAACAAAATAATGCATCCGCGATATGAAGTTGAAAAAACATATCTAGCTATACTTGATGAACCATTAGTAAAAGAAGATAAAGCAACTATTGAAAAAGGATTTAAACTTCATGATGGATTTGTTAAAGCGAAGATTTTTCAGCGAAGCAAAAAAGAAGTTGAAATTACAATTCATGAAGGAAAAAATAAGATTGTTAAAAGAATTTTTAATGAAGTAGGATACCGTGTTCTTGAACTTTGTCGGTTAAGAGTTGGAAAAGTACATTTGGGAAAACTTAAGCAAGGGCAGTATAGATGGCTAAACAAAAACGAAGTTGAATCTTTTAACACTCCAAAAAATGATTACAAGAAACCTGCTAAGATAAACACTTCATCAACAAGATCAAAATACTCCAATTATGACAAAAAAAGTTAGATAAAAATTAATCAAAATTATTTAGAATTGAATTTAGCAATTATCTGACAAGTTCTGCATTCATTTCCTGCTGATGGTTCGCCGCATCTTTGACATAATGAAACGTTTTCTTCACTTTTGAATTTATTTTTTAATTTTGGAAGTGATTTTAAAAAATTATTTATCAAGTTAAGTTTTGCACCGCTGTGCTTTGATTCATAATTATTTAATTCCTTTTGAACTTCTGATCTGAATGATAAGTGCGAATATGTACACTCAGTAAAATTTATGTTAAATCCCATAAGAAGAGTATACGCCTTTACTTCCTTTTCTTTTATAAAATATAGAGGTTTTACCCTCTTTGTAAATCCGGCGTTTGTTTTTACGCCGCTTATAGGTCCAAGCCTTGTCTGAAGTTCAGTCTGCGCCTTTAAAATATTCATCATAACTGCCTGAGCTTCATCATCAAGATTGTGACCTGTAACTATAACATCGTATTTTTTTGAATATTTGTTTAAAAGAAATCGCCTAAGCACACCGCATATATGGCAAGGATTCTCATCAAACTTTTTTACTGCTTCATCAAGCGAAAACCCAAACTCTTTTTTAAAAGAAATTATTTTTACTTTTAATTTGTATTTTTTTGAAAAGCGTTTCAGATCCTTTAATGTGGTTTTTCTGTA
>JAHFPP010000003.1 GCA_023266675.1 Candidatus Woesearchaeota archaeon | reverse complement strand
AAGCAACTGGTTTACAACTTTCTCTGTAACATGATTGTCGCTTGATGCGCTTCTGCTTGGTGCAATTGCGTCAATTTCATCGAAGAATATTATTGTCGGGCTTGCCTGCCTTGCCTTTTCGAATATTTTTCTTACTCCTCTTTCTGATTCCCCTACCCACTTTGAAAGGAGTTCAGGGCCTTTTACAACTATGAAATTTGCCTGTGATTCATTTGCAACTGCTTTTGCAAGAAGTGTTTTTCCTGTACCCGGAGGTCCATATATCAGAATTCCTTTTGGAGGTGTTATGCCTACTTTCTTGAATGCTTGAGGATACTTTAGCGGCCACTCTACAGCTTCAATTATCTCCTGCTTGACATCTTCAAGTCCTCCTATATCACTCCATTTTATATTTGGAACTTCAATTAAAACTTCACGAAGTGCACTTGGTCTTACTGTCTTTAATGCATCCATAAAGTCTTCTCTTGTGATTTCAAACTGATCAAGCATTTCCTGCGGTATAGGCTCATCTTCCTTTAGTGCCTTAAGCTTGTACAGATTTTTTCGCAAAAGACTCATTGCAGCCTCCTTTGCAAGGGCAGCCAAGTCTGCACCGACAAACCCATGAGTTATGTCAGCAAAATCCTTTAAATCCCTGTCAACAGCTTCTCTCTCCTTTTTTGTCTGCTTAACCAAATCCTCATTAATTATTCCAAGTTTGAAAAGGTACGTGTAGTATTCTTTTATTTTTGGCTCAACAGTTTTATTGATTAATTCCTGACGTATATCTGAGAAAGTTGTTTTCTGCTCATCAAGCCTTTTTAGTTCGTTAAAAATATTTTTTGCTATCTTTAATTCTTCTTTTCCAAGCTCTTTTCTTAACTTTAATATTTTGTCTATTTCTATCTTTTTTCTTTCAATTTCTTTATGAATATTTGATAAATTTGATTCTGTCTCTTTAATTTTTGAGTCCTTTTCTTCAATCTTATTCTGTGTATTATTGACTTTTGATTTTGTCTGTTCTATCCTTGCTCTTATATTTGTTATAAGGTTTGCAACTGATTGCATAACTCCTTCCCTTTGCGCTTTATTCTCAAGCTCTTTTAGTTTTTGCTCAATAGTTTTTCGTTCTGTATCAAGCTCTTTTTTCTCGTTCATAAGATTCTTCTTTGAATTGATGATTTCTTCTTTTTCATTTTCAAGTTCAGAAATCTTTTTATTCAGCCTGTTTATGTCAACGCTTTTTTCTTTATCTGTCATATTCTTATAAAGCAGGTTGTAATTTTTTTCAAGCAGGTCAGGGTATAACTGTCCTGATAGCGGCATGTTTCTAGTATGAATCTTGATTATGTTTAATCTTCCTTCTTTTGACGGCACTCCAATCTCGATTTCCCTGTCAAAACGTCCAGGTCGCCGTAAAGCAGAATCCAACTGGTTTGGAATGTTTGTAGCAGCCATGACAACGACTTTTCCTCTAGAATTTAGTCCATCCATCAGTGCAAGAAGCTGTGCGACAACTCTTCGTTCAACTTCTCCTTTTGATTCTTCTCTTTTTGATGCTATTGCATCTATCTCATCAATGAATATTATTGCAGGCGCGTTTTTTTCAGCTTCTTCAAATTTTTTCCTCAAATTTTCTTCTGACTGCCCGTAGTATTTGCTCATTATCTCTGGACCGTTTATTAAAAAGAAGCTTGACTGTGTTTCGTTAGCAACTGCTTTTGCAAGGAGTGTTTTTCCTGTTCCAGGAGGTCCATAAAGTAGCACTCCTTTTGGAGGCTCAATACCTAGTCGCTCAAATATCTCAGGACGCTTAAGTGGAAGTTCAACCATCTCCCTTACTTTTCTTATTTCTTCATCAAGCCCACCAACATCTTCATATGTTACTTCAAGCTCTTTCTCTTCTTCAAGCTCTATTGCTTCAGGGTTGAATACAATCTCTGTTGCATCCGTGATTATTACAGCCTCTTTTGATGGGGCAGTGTCAACAACAACAAATTTTAAGTCTCCAAGTCCAAAACTCATAAGGCTTTCATCAAGCATGTTAAAAACGTCATCAAAAAGCGGATTGTTGCTCATGACAGCCTTTCTTCTTTTTGAGCCGCCAAGTGAAATCATATCGCCTTTAAGGACTGGGCGCCCTAGAAGTCCCTGTTTGAATATTATTGGATTAGCTTTTACTATTATTCCTTTTTTTGCAGGCGCAATTACGACTTTTTTGGCTTCTTTAACAAAAATTTTTCTTATCAAAACCATGTCGCCAATTCCTGTTTTTGCGTTTCTTCGCATGAGTCCGTCGATTCTTATTATGTTAAGTCCGATATCTCCAGGGTACGCTCTTTCAACTATGCCAACAGTCTTTCTCTCGCCTTCAATCTCGACAACGTCACCTGGTCGTATGTCTATTTGTTGCATAAAAGTTGTGTCTAATCGTATTATTCCCTTGTATAGGTCATCCTGTATTGCTTCAACAACTTTTAGCTTTAATGTTTTTGGCGTCATATTTTCTCTTTCCTTCTCGTGAATTGAACTCCTTATAAATAAAGCTTTTGTTTAGATACTAAGTTGAAAAATTAAAAGAAAAAATATTTATTTTGACTCTACTTTAGGCATAGGAATTGGTGGTGGAAGCGCAATTTCTTTTGAAAGTATGAGAGCGGTTATGTAACATTTTGTCAATATTGTGTTTAATATGTTTTTCATAACTTCCTTGTCTATATTTTTGTCTTTTTTCCATTTCGCAACCATCTTTTTTACTTCTTCTTTCTTATCCATATAAAGAACATTTCCTTCAAGTGATATTTCACCAATTTCAGGAGAGTATTTTGATGTGAATTTAAATACGAATCTAAGTCCCTTTTGATCTGGAGCACCAAGGGATGCATCTGACTCTTTAACATCTGTTATTGATACATTGTTTGATATGTTGACGTTGCCTTTTACACCGTCATTTTTTTCTGCATGCATTTTTGTAAATAAAAATCCAACAATAGTCATAATCTTTCACCTTTATATGTTGAGTTATATCTCACACTCTCTTTAAAACTGAATTTTTAGGCTTATTAAAAAGGTTTCGGTTTAGAATTATTTATTTGCACTAACTTTTTAATTTCTCAATGGATTTATCATGAATTTTACTTATAGTTAACAATGCTGTCAATCCGCCGATAAGTGCAAAGAACATGTCCCAATCCGTGTCAAAAACATCGCCTTGAGTTCCTAAGAATGCATCAGCTGCTGAGCCTGTTGTTTTTGCAACTCCAAACTCCAAAAGCTCGTATGAGGCGCTGATAAACATTACAATTGCAATCAGTATGAAAAAAAGCCATTTCTTATTTTTTACAACATTTTTCCTGATTAATATTTCTCGTAATAAGATAACAGGTATAACTCCTTGAGCAAAGTGGCCAAGCCTATCATAATGATTTCGTGCAAGTTCAAAATAATCTTTTATCCAGTTAAACAAAGGTACTTCTGCGTATGTGTAGTGTCCTCCAATAAGAAGGATTGCTGCATGGATGAATACAAGCAAATAAACTAAATTACTAAACCTAAATTTGTTGTAAGTAAAAATCAATGCGATTATTACAATAACCGCAGGAAAGACTTCAAGGAACCACGTAAAATAATCATGAGGATTAATCGCTGACCAGATAAATATTATTATAAAAAAAGTTAGAAGCGATAAATGAATTTTGGCATCTTTTGAAGTTTGCATATTATCTTTCTTCTCCTATAGAGTTTATAAATATTTACAAGGTATTATAACAACTGCTAAGTAGTAAAAATATCGAAAAGTTTATAAACCAATATACTTTACTTATTGTAATAAAATTACAATTTTATCACAATGGAAACAAAACAATACATATTAAGAAAGAAAATTGCAAAGCACGGGGATAACTCAATAATAGTCATACCTAAATTGTTGAGAGATGACCTTAAACCGAAAACAATAGTTGAGATAACAATTAAAGTAATTGAGGTGCCAGTTGACAATGGTTTATAATCAGTTAATTGATGCACAACCATTCTTGGATGAAGTTAAGCATAATCCTCTTGCTAGTGAGGTAGGTAATTTAACAGCAAGGATTAATCTTGCTTTAAGAGAAATGGAATCTGCTCACCTAATTATTTATCAGCAAATGGCAGAAATGAATATTAGGGCGGAGATTGCATCAAAGAAAGTAGAATCTTCAAAAATAAAGAAAAATGAAAATATTATAAATAATCTTGAAAGTTTAATATATATAAACTCACGGCAAAATGAAAGAAGAGTAAGTTATATTTCTAAAATTATTAATGATGAACCTGAAAGGAAAGCAGACCCTGATGAAGCACATATAATAAATGCATCTTGGAATTTTGCGAATAATGCTGTTCAACATGATGGGGGTCTTAAAAGATTTAGACAGCAACTTTTAGAGTTACAGCAAAAAGGCGAGAAAACCACATTAGATGCTCTTTTGGATGCATCACATAGGGTAGCGACATCTGCATCAACATCTGCACAAGATTTTTTAACGACACTTGGAAGTATTCCAGCAACAGATATTATTGCTTATACGACTGCTGTAACAACTTTATTTCCTGACCAAACAAGTGGAATGAACGGAAATCCTTTGATGACACGATTATCAATGATTTCTCCAAGAGTTGAAAAAGATGACCCTTTTTTATTGTCAAGAAAAATAAAATACGATGAATTTGGAGGATATACTGGTTTAAGAATTAAAGAGCCTGAAAACTATTTTCTCAATGAGTCAAAAAAGATTAGATTTTATGATAAAAACTTTTCTGAACCAGAGACATATATTTTTTCAAATCTGGCAAGACCCAAATTTGATATTTCATTATTAAGTTTGAAATCTGAGTATTCAGCATTTGGATTAGACTCTGGATTTGATAAATTTAATATTTATGATATTGATTTAAAATCTCATGGAGGGAATGAAAATACCTCTTTATTTAGTGAGATACAAGAAGTTTACAGACAAGCAGGGGTAGAAGTCGGTGGTGCTTGGTTAAGACATGTAAACGAGTTATTCCAATCTGAATGGAGCAAAGGAAGAGAGTTTGCATTAAAATCAAGACCAACAGTTGTAGCATATCAAAAATCGCTTGGTTTGGATTTAGACATGCTTATAGCAGATTATTCCACTCTTGGAAAAGAACTATTTAGTATTCCTACTTTTACAGATAAATATGTTGATTTGCCATCAGAAAGAAAAAGAAGTCTATTAAGAAGTCACCTTGACACTAATCAACTTAATGCGATTAATGAATTGACAAATAATGCAATGCACCGCAGAGCAGTCTCTTTTGTATATTCAAGTTTACCAAGCAGTGTTTCAGATGTTGACTTAATATCTGCTTTTAATGAGACAGCAAAACTTTATTCTCTATGTAAAAGTTCTAACATTAATGAAAGATTGATAGAAACTCATCTATTTGCTATTCCAAAAGTTGCAGGTATAAACGAATTTGTTGAGTGGGCTAATAGAACTGAATCAAGAGCAAGGCAGTATATTGAGTTTGCTGATAAGCAGAGAAAAAACGCTAATATGAATCTTGGGTTTAATGATTTATCTGCACAGCATACTTTGGAATTATATGATGGGTTTCTTGGAAAGAGTTTTGTTCAGTTTGAAAGAGATTTTGAAGCCACAGGAAATGACTTCCAGAAATTGCCTGACATTAAAAAAGGATATGAAAAGTTTTTAGATGAAACACAATTAAAAGCATTTTTGAATTATGTCGGAAAACAAAGAAACAGGGATTTGATAAAAGACTTGATGAATAAGGCACCTGATGAATTAGTAAGTGGCGTTGTATCAAAACTTGGCGATAAAGCAGGAAAAAGAGAGTTTGTAAAAGCATTTGCTGAATTGAACAGAACTCATAGTTTCTTGAAGACAGTAGGTGCAGTTGAATTTTTAGAAAAAAGATTGGCAGCGATTCATAATGATGCAGGTTATGATATCATATTTAATGCTATAGCTTCATCAAGAAAAGAATATTTTTCAGTTGTGACTGACGGTAAAGCAGTTCCAAGATCATTAGAGGATTCTGTTGGTAATATTGTTATTGGATATTCTCAAAATTCAGGAACTCTTTATGGCGTTGAAATTCGACCAGCATTGAAATTAATAACTTCAGCATATCTTGAAAAAGGAGCGGACGGGGCAAGAGCTGCCATCTCTGGATTAGACGGAAATAAATCACTTGAGAAGAGATTGAAAAAACAAGGAATAGATATTCACGCATTCAAGACAGGAATAAAACAGACTTATGAACTTGCAACAGATGAAGGTTCACTTCAAAGGTCAAAAGAAAAAATAGATGCAGAAGTTGACCAAATTTTTAACAGATTAAAACAGCTTGAACTTGAGGAAGATGAACTTAACAGTCTTAAAGAAGGAAGTTTAAGAGAGCAACTTGATAGTGTAGAAAAATTCTTAGGAACCTATAAATTTACTAAAAAAACAAAACCTTTGAAATTAGAGATAAAGGGACACATACAGACTGCTCGTAGCATTACAGGAACATTAAAGGAAATGAAAGCAGATACTCTCTTTTATGTCAGCCAAGACCCAATTGAATCATTGCATATGGGGCAATACTTTGATTCATGTCTGAGCTTATCCAAAACTTATGGTGGATGCAATGGTTGGGCGTCAGTAGTTCAGACAGTGGACTTAAACAAGAATGTCATCTACGCAAAAACAGAGGATGGAAAATATGTTGGCAGAAACAGAACAGCATTAACAGATAAAGGAATTCTTTGCACAAGATTTTATCAAAATGGAAATATGAATTTAAATAATGCATGGGTAGATTATCTTGGTAACTTTGCTAATCACACAAAACAAGATGTAATGATCCCAACAACATTTACGCCGCAATCAATGTCATCATTATTAGAAAACATGGTATCACAGGGAAAAGCAACTAAAGAGATTAGGTCAGTTCAGATTGAACCTGCACATTTTAATGCATTTTATGGAGATGGTTTAACAACTAAAAAAACATTACTTGGCAAAATAGAAGTAAATGCAGAAGTGTATGTCCTAAAACCACAGTTACCTACAACAATAAATCCGGTTATTCAACAACAAGAGAGTTATATTACAAAAATTGCAAAGCAAGTAATAGGTGGCTAAAAAATGAAGTTAGTATTAAGTTCGACAAAACTTACGGATAATAAAAGACCAAGTAAAGGAGATTCATTGATATTGAAATCTGCTGAAAGAAAAGGTTTAGATACAATTGTTCTTGACCCATCAATGATTACTTATCATTTTGCATCAGGAGATTTAAGGGTTAATTATCAAGGCAGAGACATCTCGGATTCAGACATAGTTATTATTCGCAGAACAAGAGGTGCGGAATTAGAAAGTTATCAGCTTGCAACTGCAATGGAATCAAGAGGAAAAGTTGTCGTTGACCCATCAGCATCATTAATATATCCAGTATCAAAATTTCCATCCCAAGTTTTAAGAGCATCAGAATATACTCCCAAAACTATTTTTGCATCAGGGTTATCAGAGCAGACTTTGGAGGAGATAACAACTAATCTAACTTTCCCTATGATTATTAAGCCAAATGATGGAACTAAAAAACGAGGATTTAAAGTAGTTGCAAATGAACAAGAAGTTAGGGATTATTTTAATGAAAATCAGCATTCTTGGGCAATATTTCAGGAATATCTGGATATAGTCACTTCAATCAGGGTTTTAACTATCGGTGGAAAAGTTGCAGGTCATAGTTTTTGCTATGGAACCAAAAATTTTACCGGAAGTTATGTTGCAGAAAAGATAGCACAAAAAGTTATTATGAATAATCCTGCAAAAATTTTAGGAACTGATGTTGTAATAACAAGAAAAGGAGATTATTATGTGCTGGAATGCAATAGAAATCCTGATTTCACACCAATGGAGACCAAAGATAATTACTACGCAGATAGGATTGTTGATTATCTTATAAGTCTAAGAAATGATACAGGACATGGAAAAAATAATTATGAGTCGCCAAAGAAAAAACCCGATGGGATTTTATCAAGATTCTTATCGAGTGTATCAAACTAATTTTTTTAAAATATATTCACTATCCGTTATTTTGAAGTTTGTAAACTCTTATTGATAATTATAACGACTATAAAGTGGTAAAATAATAGTAAGATTTATAAATAATAATTATTTATTCAAAATAATATGGAAAAAACTTTATATTATAAGTTGAGAAGCTCAGAATCAATCAACGAAAGACTTAAACGCCTTGTAGATTCAGCAAGAACTTCTTTAAAAGAATTTGAATCATTGCCAGGATTTTCTTCTGTTTTAACCGAAATACCTCCACAAATAGATATTTTCTCTGTTCAAAAAGAACTTATAAAAAGTTATGAATCAAATCCTGTCTTTTATGATGCAGTCAGCGGAAAACAAAGCATTGAAGATTCGTTAAATGAACTTTCAAAAGTCAATAAAGGAATTAGAAAAATTTTACCAAGGGTAAAAAATAGTGTTCATAATAAAAGAGTAAATCAGATTGAAGAATTAATTTCTGGAACATTAGGTTTGAGAACATATGGAATATTTGCACCAGATAATTTAATTACTGCAGGTGCAGAAATAACTGCGATGACCTTTGGAACTTGCTATTTGTTGTCAAGATATCTGTTTGCACCAAATTTGAATCTGAGTCAAGAAGAATTTCAACAAATGATGACTATTCAACAAGTTATACTCCCAACTACAATATCTGCTATATCTGCACCAGTCATGGGAATGACATTAAATTCACCTAGATTTTTAAGTCGACCAATTAATGAAGCAAAATATTTAGATGCAAAAGTTCAAGAATTCTATAGATAATTTTACTCTATCTTTTTCCCTTCAAGAATCTTTTCAACATCGTCTTTTATCGGGTCAATTAGTTTTGCGCCAAACTGCTGAACTATTTTTGCTGACGCGTATGATGCGACTTCGGACACCAGTTCTAAATCATTGGTTTTAGTCAGTGCAAATAGGAATCCTGCTGCGTACATGTCGCCAGCGCCGGTTGAGTCTACTGCTTTCTTTTTTTCAATTTTCACTTCTATAAACTCTTCAGCTCTTTTTATGAGTGAACCATTTTCTCCTAGTTTCACAACAGCTATCTTGCAAAGTTTTGACAGCTTTATAAGAGCGGCCTTTGGGTCTTTTTCACCAGTAAACCTCTCAGCTTCTGTTTCATTTGCAAAGAGTATATCAACATAGTTTTCTATGACTTGCTCAATCTCATCTTTATGCCGAGTTATGGCGCCAGGGTCTGCCAAGTCAAATGCGATTCTTACTCTGTTTTCTTTGGCAATGCTTAATGCGTGCATTACTGTTTCTTTTAAGTCAGGCGAGTCAAAAACGTAGGCGCTAGTGTAAAAGAATTTGCTTCTTGCTATGTCTGAAAGCGTTGCCTCTTCTTTCTTAAGACCGACAGCTGCACCAAGGTGAACAGTCATTGTTCTTTCTGCGTCTTTAGTTACAAACGAGATTACCTGCCCTGTGTAATAAGTGCTGCATCTTGCAAGCGCAGGCTTTATGTTGTCAGAAATCAATACTTCCTCAAACATATTAGCGTATTCATCTTTGCCGACTTTGCCGCAAAAAACTGCGCGCCCTCCCATTGATGCAACACCCATCATCGTGTTAACAACGTCGCCTGCAATGCTTGTCTTTACAGGGCTCTTTTTAATTTTAGTCTTCATTTCAGAAAAATCTTCGTGGTTAATAAGGTGCATCTGCCCTTTTTTCAATTTTAACTCAACCAACTGATGGTCTTCTGTTTCAAAAAACATGTCAATAAGCGGGCTTCCAATCCCAAAAACGTCAAATTCGTGCTCTTTCATTTTTTACTCTCCAATTTACCAATCGCCTTGATTATTTCGCTATGATTTCTTACAATTATATCAGGCTTTAATTTTTTTAAATCTGCAAATTTATAATACTTCTTGTTTTCTTTTGGGTAAAATAAGATGCATTTAATCCCTAATTTTTTTGCCGCGATAATATCATTTTGTGCGTCGCCAATTATTATTGTTTCTGTTGGATAAATGCTTAATTGTTTCATTGCTTCAAAAAATAATTTATCTTTGCTTAATTTTTTTTCGTTTGTAACAATCACATTAAAATATCCTTCAAGTTTTGTCTTTTTTAGCGTATCAGTGATAATTTGTTTTTCCCTTAAAGTTCCTATACCAAGCTTTAATCCTCTATTTTTTAGATGCTTTATGGTTCTAATTGCATCCGGGAAAAGCTTGGCTTTTTTATATCCTTTTAGGGATTCTTCCCTGTAAATATCTGAGAATCTTTCTAAACTTTTAAGATTAAAGTTCTTCACAACGTCTTTGTCAAGGATGTTAAAACATTTCTTTATTATCTCCTTTTGCCTTACTTTAATCCCAAAACTTAAAATTGCAGTTCTGTATGCATTGAAAGTGTACCTATGGCAATCTATTAATGTTCCATCTAAATCATATAACACAGCTTTAATCATATTGTCAGTCTTTCAAATTCTTTTAAGTATTGTTTTGTGATTTCTTTATTATAATTATGGGTTAATTAGTTTATTTTATAATATTTTCTTTTAAATAGTTAAATCAAACATTAGTTTATATACAAATCCCACTTTTCTTAATGTTATGAAAAAGATAAATCAAAATTTAGAATTAATACTGTCCTTATTAACTCCTTTCAATAATCCTGTAATTCCGGTTACTCGTAATGCATTAATTTATTATATTAATCCTGAAGAAATAGATAATTTCTACAAATTTTTGTTAAATCCTAAAACTAAAAGTAGAGCAGATATTGAAAGACCAAAGTGTCCTGTAATAAGTCCACATCACTTCTCTGTTGCTAGAGCACCTTATAAAAATGCTATGGGTGACTATATTTCTCAGTGGGGATATACTTTTGAAAATCCTGTTCATATGGTCTCATCAATACTTGAAGCAACTGCGAATTATCTGGAAAAAAAGAAATAATTTTTAATTTATCAACCTTTCAAATTCTTTTAAGTATTGTTTTGTGATTTCTTTATCCTTTATTATAATTATGTTTTCATCATTGTTTTTATTTCCTGAGCCAGTCGGGTTGTAGCTTCCTGTAATTACTGTTTCGTTGTCGATTATGAAAGTTTTATGGTGCATGATGTACTTATTATTGTCAGGGATTAATTTTACACCGGACTGATTGAGATACTTATAAACTTCATATTGGTTGTTCCATCTCTGTTTTTCAAAAACTCCCTTAACATCAATGCTTTCATTGTTTTTTTCAACTAGGATTTTTGCAATTCTTGAGTCAGTGAAACTAAACGTCATAAAGTAAATGCTTCTTCTGGCTTTGTTAAGCTCAGTTAAGACGTGTTTTTGGCACTCGTCTTCAGGGCAGAAATAGTTTTGTATTGTTGTCTCATTGTTTAATATAACAACAGGATACTTCACTTTCTCGCCAGATGCAAATCTATCATTGTATATCTCATCAAACTCATCAAGGTAGTTTTTTGCAATGTATCTTGAATGAATCACAATCAGGTTATTGTCGTTTTTGTAGACACCTTCAAAGTTCAGGTTTGTTGAGCCTGTAATAATTGTTTCATTGTCAAATATGCAGAATTTATTGTGCATTTCGCCACTTGAGTTACCTGTATGAAAATCACCGTGGTAATTATCGTTTTCAACAGCTATCATTGCGTTCTTTTTTTTGAATGCCTTAAGAATTGCAGGTTCGCTTATCTCATACAATGCGCATTTAATTTCATTTGAGTTTTCTATCAGGTTAATCAGTATTGGCGTAATGTTTTCATAAGTTGTAAAATAAACTTCTGGAAATTTATTTTCTTCATGAACGTTTTTAATCTCATTTGAATTGGAGTCAGATATTACAAGTGCGGACATTCCGCCACTGCTATTTATCAGGTCATAATAGCCGTACGCAGATATTGCCAATATTCCAATTATTATCAAAGCAAAAAATATTTTCTTCATCTTAACTTACTTTTTTAATTGTTTTTAATATTGAGAATTTTGTGCCAGGATACCTGTTGTCAAGCCTTTCAATCATGATCTCTATGTCGTCTTTTTCCTTGTTTTTCTTGAAACTTAACTTTTTTATTTTTAAGAAAAGGATTATCTCGTTTGTTGTCACGCCAATTAGCGGCTTAATAATCCTGCTGTCTTTTTTCATGCTTATCATCTTGTTTTCAAGCATGTAGGCAATATATCCATTTACTTCGTCGTCAATATTCCATGGAATAACCATCTTATCAAATTCATTGTTTTTGTCATATTCGTGCAATGCATTGAACGATGTGATTTTCTTTATTTTAAATTTAACACGCCTGTCATTGACTATCTCTTTTAGAAGGTATTTGTTTAATGCTGCCTTTTCTGAATTGTCATCAATAATAAGGATTTTTATGTTCCCAGCAACACTATTATTCTTATCAACGGAACTTTTCTTCATATCTCTTGAAAACATTTCCTGGCGTCTTATCTCTTTTCTAAATCTCTTCTCTATGACTTCGCAGAAACAGCTGCTGCAAAAATATTTGTCTTCAGTCTTCACAGTTGAGTCATTATTGCACTTGATGCATTTCATATTACAGGTATATCTCCAATTGTTTAAATTTGTTTTGGAAGGATTAAGCATATTCTTTTATGAAAAAGTATTATATTGTTACTATTTTAAAATGGAAACAAAAAGGAAAAGTTTAAATATTAGTGGAACTATTCAAAAGTAGAAACAAATCAACTGTAGGAAGAAGAGGGACATAAACTTCTCACAATATAATCAGGAAATATCAATTTCATTATCACCTCTTTTTCCCTGCAGGATCCCCTGAGCAATCAGGGGGTTCTGAAGGGTTTGAAAACAATAAAAAATTAATTCATATCTATCTAATATTTTCAAATTTTAGAAATATATATTATCTTTTTCTTATCTTTTCTTATTATTGGGTTTTCTAAAATTTTTATGCTTCTTAGAATTTGACATTTTATTCTTGATTATTACAACTGAACTTGTCAATATTATTCCTAAAACAATCCCTAACATGAAAATATAGGTTGTTGTATAATCTTTTTTCATGACTATGTCATCTTTTTTCTGCTCAAAATAAACGTCTAGATTTGAAAGCTCAATTGAGTATGCAGTGTATAATAGTGCAGAGTTAGGGTCGCTTTCACTCAGGCTTTTAGCGTATTCGTAATAGCTATACCCAAGTATTGGAAAAATACCTTTTTCCTGCTCAGATATGATGCTTTGTTTTGCTATTTCAATTTTCTGTGATAAAAGCGTCTTCATTTCATCATTTGAGATGCTTAATGCCTCAAGAATCATAGAGCTCTCTGCTTTTGCGCGTGATGCTTTTGATATGCAAAGCGCGTAATCTCCTTTTTCAAGATAGTTTGCAGCGTCATCAATATCCTTATCAATATTAACAAGAGGAGTGTCAATGTATGTTGATATATACTGTTTATATCCCTGAACCTCAGAAATCTTACCTATGCAGGCAGTCCTTTGTGATTCTTTGCTTAATGTCTTTCCTTTCTTTCCAGTGCCAAAAAACTTTGACCATGCAACTGCGCTGTTGTATCTTTCTATTGAATAAGCTATGTTTTCGCTTGAAAGATTTGTATAATTCTTGCCAATGTCTATTTTCACTATATACTCCTTGGCATCATTTATTCTTTCTTTAACTATAATATAAGTCTGAAGGTCATCTATTGTGCTTATCTCCATGCTGTCAATACTATCCTCAAGATTAATTATTTCTCTTCTTATCTTATTTAACACATTTTTAAGTTCAGGATTTGTTTTGTTTTTTAAGTCAAGATTTCGAAACTGCACATTTGCGCCAAAACAAAATGAAGCCTGTGAATAATAAGCCCTATCCTTGCTTGCATTAAGTGATTTTTCATATAGCGCTTTTCCTCTGTTTTCAAATGTTGTATTTGTCCAATTCACCATTATTTTTTTTGTAGCATCACATAGGGACTCTGCAATTTTTCCCATTACTTCAGTAAAAACCGTGCTTACTTCAAGAGATGAATTTTTCCATTTTCTTTTTCCTGTAAGGTTATACAAAGCGTCATCAATATTTGAAATTTTTACAACAGTTATTTTTGAACTGTTCAGGAAATTTTCAATCTCGGTTGTGTTTCCTACATTTATTGTTGGTATCAAAACTTTATTAAGTCCTTTTTCTTCAGCGGCTTTTACTTTTGATTTTACGCCAGCTATAGGGCCTATTAGTCCTCCTGAGTTAATGGTTCCAGTAACTGCAAAGTCATCAGGGATTTTTTCTCCTTTTAGCATTATAATCGTCAAAATTGTTGTTGCAGCACCAGCTGACGGCCCGCCAACTATTGTGCTTCTTGACTTTATAGTATAAAAGAAATCAAGTTTATCGCAATCTATATTTGTATAATCACATGCAAGTGAGTTTGCAAGTCTTGTAGAGAACTGCGTGTCAATCTTTGTCAATGGGTAAGTATCCAAGAATACTCGTCCTGTTCCTGGTTTAATTTCAAGGTATAAGTCGGCAACGCTTCCAGTCTCATTTTCTCCTATTGTTGATACGGCTAGAAGATTTATGTGACCAATATTTCCTGCAGCTGATGCTATTGGTATTAATAGAAGTATTAATGAAATAAACGCAAATTTGGTTTTGATTCTCATTTTAAAAAAAGTATTTTATCTTATTATTTAAGCATAACTATCTACTACTTAATCACTCCAACTAATAAAAATAAAAAAAGGAGATATAACTAGATTGTGTTTAAGTAGATTATTATATCATTATCAGTTACAGAAACCGCTCTTATTCTTACTGCGCCAGCAGATATCTCGTCGCCAGTGTGCAATGTTTTTAAGTATCCATCAACATTTAATGTGGCTTTTAGCTCAAGAATTTTTACTAGTGTTATTGGTTTTCCGTTAAAGATAATCTTGTCTCCAATATTTAACTTATTGTCGCCAACAACTCCGTTTGGAACGCCTGAATTGTTTGTTGTTTGGGTCACACACGATTTTTTCATTTCAGGAATATTATTTGATTGAATGCAGTTATTCTGGTCTGCACAGTATCTTGTCTGAAAATTGCTTATGCAGCTCCCCCATTCCTGGCACACCCAGTTTGACACACAGTTTTGTATGTTTTCTTTTGAAGTTTCAGTTTTTGATACCTGAGATGCTGAACATCCTGCAATAACCACCAAACATAATGTCATAATTGTAAAAATAATTTTTCTCATAGGTACCACCATTAAACGAAATATTCCCATATTTAATAAAGATTTTGGTGAAAAGTTACTTTCTTACTGCTTAAACACTTTTAGAATTATTTCTTCTTCTTAGTTTTGACAGGAACTTCAGGTATATCATCAATACTTATTATTTTCTCCTTGGTTTTAACTTTCTTAGCTACTGCTTCAGCGGTTTTTGCTGTTGCAACTTTCTGGATATTATTTACTGGTGTGGCATTATCTGTTGAAACTGGATTAACAGCTGGCACTTCTTTTTTTACATCTTCAATTAATTTCTCAGTATGCCTGCACGCAGGGAATCCTGTGCAGCCAAAGAATTTTCCGTAAAAGCTTGTTCGCAAGATTAAATCTTTTCCGCATTTTGGGCATTTCTTTGCAACTTTAAGATTTTCAATCTTCTTGATTTCTTTTGCCTCTTCAACTGAAGGCTTCTTTGTTGGGCATTTTGGATTTATGCATAATTCCTGCGGCTTTTGCCTTTTTCGAAAAACCTGTATCATAGGATAATTGCATGTCTCGCAGTTCTTTTTTAATGGTTTTAGAATTGCTGATTTTGGAAGATTAAATGTTGTTTTGCATTCAGGATACTTGTTGCACGCTGCAAATGCTCCAAATTTTCCTTTTCTTATCTGAATTGTCCCTTCTTTGCACTCAGGGCAACTGCCAAGGCTTGTCATTTCGCTTATCGTTCCCTTGTTTGCCTCAAGTAATTCTGCTCCAATCTTTTTTTCTTTTGTTTTGAAATCTTTAAGTATCTCTGTTAGAACTTTCTTGGCTTCTTCAATGACTTTTTCGCGAGTCATTTTTTCTTTTCTTATCGCTTCCATCTCATTTTCAAAATGGCGCGTAAGCTTGTCGTCAAGAATCTGAGGTGAATATTTTGTGAGTATATCAACTGTTTTTATACCAAGCTCCGTTGCTTCAATTGATTTTTCGTTTACATATCCTCTTTGATAGAGGTTGTCTATTATCTGGGCTCTTGTTGATTTTGTTCCAAGGTTTCTTTTTTCAAGCTCCTTGATTATTGACGCCGCAGTGTATCTTCTTGGAGGAGCGGTTTCTTTTGACAATAATTCTATCTTTTTGATTTTTATCTCGTTACCAATTTCGCATTTTGGAAGCTCCTCATCTTTTAACATCGTGAATCTTCCATACTGCAAGTGCCATCCTTTCTCAACAGTTCTTGTGCCGTTAGTTACAAACACTTCGCCATTGACATTTATCTTGATAGTCATAGTTTCTCTTTTTGCAGAGTCACCAAAAGTTGCCAGGAATCGTCTTACAACCAAATCATAAAGCCTCGCTTCCCTGTCATTCAATTTTTTGCTTATGCCTGTAGGGTAAATCGCTGGGTGCGCCTCATCAACTTTTGGACCGTCATGAGGGTGAAGAACTGGTTTTTTGAGTATCGCTTCCGCCTCAATTTTGTAATCAGGATTTTTTGATATGTTTGTGATGATTTTCTTGTATCCGATTGATGGAGGAAGTTTCTGGCTTGAAGTTCTAGGATATGATATCAATCCGTCAAGGTAAAGGCTCTGCGCTATTTCAAGCGTATTTTTTGGAGCGATTCCAAGAGTTTTATGCGCTTCAAGCTGGAGGCTTGTAAGGTCAAATGGGTTTGGAGGCGTTTGCTTAAATTCGTTTTTTTCAACGCTTTTTACAATAGCTTTTTGTCCTTTGGTTTTTTTAAGCGAACTTTCAGCTTCTTCTTTCTTTAGAAATTTATCCTTTTCATGAAGCGCTTCAATCTTCTGAGAATCCTTATCGCCATCAAGCTGGAGCTGCCAGTAAGGCGTTGGAATAAATGCTTTTATTTCTTTTTCTTTGTCAACAACTATCTTAAGTGAAGGTCCCTGCACACGTCCGATTGACAAAAGCTTGAATCCTCCTTTCGCATTCTTAACAGCGAGTGTCAATGCCCGTGATAAATTTATACCATAATACCAGTCTAACTCATGTCGTGTTATACCTGCATGAACCTGCCCCCAAATAAGGTGTTTAGAAGCATGCTCGTATGATTCTACAAGCTCATCTTTTGTGAGAGTTGAGTACTTCATTCTTTTGCCGTCTTTTTGTTTGCAGGCATATTTGAGAACATTGTAACCTATGACTTCTCCTTCAATATCAAAGTCTGTTGCTATTGTGAATTCTTTTGCGTCTTTTGCAAGCTTCTTTATTGTTGAAAGAAACTTTGCGTTAAATGCAGCATCTTTAGAAACTTTTGATGACGCTTCCCATTTAATGTCAAAAACAGGATAAGTCCATCCTTTCTTTTCTGATTCAGTAACAGTATATAGATGACCTGCAGCGCATGTTACTACAATTTCTTTTCCATTATGTTTTAGCGTGTAATAAGGCACGCCATTATCTGATATCTTTTTGGCTGTTGTGTCAGCCAGTGCTTGCGCTATTTTTTCTGCAGCTGATGGCTTTTCAGTAATTATCAGTTCATAACTCATACTATATAGTGAATTGTAATTCTTTAAAAATCTTTGTAATGACTCTTTAACGGCGCATATTTTTTTCTATTTCTACTCTCTTTGCCATCTTAATCTTAACATTTATATATAGTTATAAACTATTTATTTTTATGGATACAAAAATTTTTAGTCTGGTATTATTAATGTTACTTACATTTTTAGTCTTATTATCAGGGTGCAGTAATCAGAACAATGTGGTTGTTTCATCTGATTCTCAGGATAACACGAAAGGTGGTCAATCAAGCACAATAATATCAAGCCAGAATTCTGATTCAAACTCTGCATCTTCCCTTGTTACAATCAAGAATTTTGCTTTCATCCCAGAAACTTTGACCATTAAAACCGGAACCAAAGTTAAATGGGTAAACCAGGACTCAGCAACTCACACTATCAAATCAGAAACAGTAAACTCACCTTCAATTGGAAACGGAGGATTTTTTGAGTTTAAGTTTGACACTCCAGGAACATATGAATACGTGTGCGGCATTCATTCTTCAATGAAAGGAAGAATTATTGTTAAATAACTTTTTAGGATTTACTTTACTTCTGGATTTTCTTTTACAGTTTTAAATATTACCAAGCCAGATTACAAATTTTTGCCATAATGTTTTCTTGCTGTTGTCTACTCTTGGAGGGGTTGTTGTCTTATTGATTATTGTTTGCGCATTTATCATATCATTCTTTTTGACTTCAACTGTTTTGTTTGTTTTTTCATTGACAATTCTTGTGGACGCGCTTAATTTTGTGGCATTCTTTGACGAAATGTTTACTTTAAGGGGCTGTGTTATAGAAATATCATTTTCTCCATCTTTAAATGTGAGCGAAGTTATTATATTGTCAATTGTTTTGTTATCCATGGTTTGTATTGTGTAGGTATATACCTGACTTTTTCTTTTTGGACTTATGCTTATAACATTTCTTGTATCGCCGTCAAGGACTTTAATGTTTGAAGGAATTTTTTCCTTAACCTCAATATCCTTAACTGTTACATCTCTTTTGTTTTCAACATAGACTGTTATCTTTGCCTTGTCAGGGTCATTGATGTATTTATTGAATTCATGTGTTATTACAATAATCTCTGATGGAGGAGTCACTTTTATTGTCTTTGAGGTTGAAAAAGTGAAATTCTCATTATTTATGGACATGTATACCCCTGAAATATTAAGCGTTATCTTCTCCACTTTTTCAAAATTTGGTATGCTAATATTATCCTCAAATATTACTGCTTCTGAATTTGGAGGAAGTTTTTGTATGGAGAAATTTCTGTTTAAAACCTCATTTTTCATTTTTGCGCTTATATCATAAAAATCAAGATTATCATCAGTATTCCTTATCATAAGCTTAAGATTCATCAACTGATTTCCCATAACCTCATCGTCACTTGTTATAATGGATGCATTTATCTTTCCAGACATGATTTTTATGCTAAGATTTTCCTTTACTATCCGATTTATGCCGTGCGTTGTATAATTAATCATAAATGGAATGTTATATTGTCCTGTTTTTTTTGGAGTAAAATTGATGATTATCTCTCTTGAGCCAAGACTCTCAATATAATACTCATAATCAAATGATGAATTTGATGTTTCCTGGACTTTACCCTCATTTATGCCTGTTATCTTAAATGATTTTGGAAGAGCAAAAGATACCTTTCCTCTTATAGCCTCATCATTATCTTTATTTTTTAAACCAAGTCTTAAAACACCATAATCTTCTACGCTTAAATTATTTGTAATATTTTTGGTGAGAACTATTGTTTCGTTTGTTCTAAATTTAATTTTTTCAAGCTGGGTTACTATTTTATGTGCTTCAAATGATACTGTTATGTTTCCTGTTATGTTTGAGGATAGATTCTTTAAAGGCTTTAACTTATATTTTAATAAAAGAAGCATACCAGGATTTAATGCCGCTGAATATGTTATATTTCCTCCGTCATAAACCAGACCATTTAATGCGGTCACTTCAATATCCCTTGGAATGACTTCATAATAATCAACATTTGCAGAAGTTCTACCAATATTCTCAATTGTTATGTTAACATCAACAGCTTCCATTATCAAAGGATTAATCTTTGAAAAATTTCTGATTAGTATAATCTCAGGACTTCTATAGCTTATTGTTAAATTCAATCCAGGTACAGTTTCTCCGCTTTGGTCGTCAATTTTGCCTATATTTTTGTCAAAATCAACTACACTTCCCTTAAAGCATATTAGATATAGTTTTTTCTCTGTTTCTTTACAGCTATTATTGGATAATATCAGCTGTTCATCTTTATTATAGCTTAAGTATGATGATTTCCAGTCTTTGCTTAGTTTAATTGAAAAATTGTCACCGTTAAGTCTGAATTCATCGCCTGGGTATTTGTAACCCTTAAAATCGTCAGAAACCACAAATGGAACAACAAAAAACAGCAGTATAATCAATAGTGGAATACCTTCCTTTCTCATATACACTCCCTTCACCTTTTTTTATATAAAACTTTGTATTATATTACCCTAAAAAAAACAAAAAGCTTAAATTAATCCTATTATTTTATTAGGTTATGGTATTAGATGATATTATAGAAACTAAACATACATTCCATGGAGATAAAGTTCCGGAAGTTGTTGGAAGCATAGACTTGCCTTACCATTTTAAAACACATTTACTTTTAAATGCAGCGCCAAGATTGTTAAATAATTTTATAAAAGAGATGCATCCTTCCAGGGGAGAACATGTTATTGGTTCAAAATTTGGTGGTATTTATATGGGAAACTATTATGAAGCATGCGTTAATCCAGAACAGATAGACATCTGGGCATACAATGAAAATACAGCAAAGGAAATTTCAAACATTTTTGCAGTTCTTCAATAATTTAAAAACTAAAACGTATAATCCTTTCAATCTTTTACATCAATTATAAATATAACAACCTAATAATTATTTTCATGGAAAAATCAGTAATTGACCTTTTAGAACGTCTTTCATTTCATGATAGCGAAATTCCTCATTTTCCAAGGGAAGGATATACACCAGTAAAGCTTTCAAAAGAAAACTTTCACAAAATAAAAAAATCAGATTCACCTAATTTAATAGCATTCATCGATGGTGGGAATCAGGAGATAACTGGCGCACACAATTTTTCTTTGCAGATGATAAGACTGTATTACTGTATATACCAAAATAACAAAAGAATAAAAAAAAATACTTATGAGGCATTTGTGCTAATAAACGCAATAAAAAAAGAGAAATCAATTTCTTACGAAGTGAAGATATCTTCAGGAGATGCTTTGGGTATTGATAAAATGAGTTTTGACGCTTATGACGCAACACTTTCAACTGGCGGAAGAATGGTTAAGGTTGAAAGCATTGGAGAAATATCCAGAAAATTTCTTGAGATTAAACTTGCAACTAAACTCTGCCAAGAACTGAAAAACGGATTCATCGTTCTTGATACAACACTTGAAGCAACGGTAAACGGAGAGAAAAAATTGTTTGATGAAATGTATAAAGCTTCAATGGAAAATAATGTTATGATATCAGCGCTTTCAAAAACAACGTCGCTTCTAACTGAAAGCGGAAACTCAGTCATAGCTATATTAAACTCATTAAATGTTGACGGTGAATGGTATTATCATCCACTCGTAAAAATTGATAACCATGATCATAAGGCGGAAGTTTACATTGTGAAGCTAAATGAAAAATCAAAATATGTTTTCAGGCTTGAAGCAAACAATCCGGAGAGTGATAAAATTGAAATACTTTTATCACTTCTTTATCTTAATTCAAAAGACCCTGTTTTTTTAGGATACCCATACGGGCTTATTGAAGCTGACAAGTTTGCAAGAGTGCAAAACAAAGAGGTTGACGTCAAGCGTACGCAACTATTCATGAAACTTGGAAAGAACTTTGAAAAGCTAAAAAACTATCTTAACACAAAAAATGCGCATAACATACTTGATAATATAAAATAACAATTCTCTAATTTTTCTAATTTATGCATTTTTTTGTACCCACTAGTTAATCATCACTAAAATTATTTAAACTAATGTCTCCTTTACTGTTGTATGTACGATATAATCACCATTGGAAGCGCAACATTTGACGTTTTTGCAAAAACCGAAGCAGAATTGATTACAATAAACAATGGAAAGTCAAAAGAGTCATTGATAGCGTATCCATCTGGCTCAAAGATACTTATGAAAAGCCTTAATTTTTCAGTAGGCGGCGGCGGAACAAATACTGCAGTTGCTGTTTCAAGACTCGGCCTTAAGGCAGGATACCTTGGAAACATAGGCAACGATGACCATGGACGGCGTATAATAGACTTATTGAAAAGGGAGAACGTTGATTTTCTTGGAACAATATCTGAAGATATGACAAATTACTCTGTTATCCTTGACAGCAGTGATGATGACAGGACGATACTTGTTTACAAAGACGCCAGTGAAAAGCTAAACTATGCGCATCTTGACAAAGAAAAACTAATGAGCAGATGGTTTTATTTCTGCGCAATTGACGTCAAACTTCTTGAAAAACTCTCAGACTATGCAGTCAAGAAAGGAATAAAAGTGGCTTTTAATCCAAGCAATTACCTTGCAAGCAAGGGAAGCGATTCGCTTAAAAAAATCCTTAAAAATACTGACTTATTGATATTAAATGATGAAGAGGCAAGGCTTCTTATCGGAAGTGCACCAATTCCAATTCTTCTCCATAAGCTTAATCAGCTTGGGCCTGATATGGTTATAATAACACAGGGAAAAAACGGCGTCGAGTTACTCCATTCAGACATAATATACCAGGCTGACGCAGTAAAAGTTAAAGTTCTTGAAACAACAGGAGCTGGCGACGCATTTGGAGCATCATTTCTGTCAGGGCTTTTATTAAAAAATTCAGTTGAGTACGCAATTAAGCTTGGAGTTGCAAATTCTGCGTCGGTTGTGTCAAAAGTCGGGCCAAAACAGGGACTTCTTAATGCAAATGATGCCCATGACTTAATTGTTAAGTCAAAGATTAAAATTAAAAACATAAACCTTAAAAAGTGAAGTATATATCTGATAAACTTGGTATTTATCATAAAGGTGTTTTAAAATAATACAATATAATCGGATGGGAATAACTGATCCTGACATTAATCTAAAAAAAAATTTAGAGAAAGAAAATTTATTGATGAATAAGCATATCGGCTCAATATTAAGATTATTTCTGGCAATAATGGTCTTTGTGGTGTTCGTGCTTACAATATCAAAATAAATTAAATAACCCTCTTTCGTCGAAAAATTTAAATAAGAAGCAGCATATAAACTTTATATGTCACAAATACTGCTTTTTAGCGAAATAAAACTTATAAATTCTGAGATAATAGGGGTAAAAGCGCTAAATATTGCTATGATATATCAAAAGCAAAAAATTCCTGCAGGATTTGTTTTAACAACACTTGGACACAAATATTTTCTGGAAACCACAGGGGTTCATACAAAAATAACAGAAATTTTATCCAAACTAAACAGCATTAACGTGCAGGAAACGGCAAATAACATCCAAAAACTCATCATTGAAACAAAATTTCCACAGGATCTTTCATCTCTTATAATTGAAAATTACCTTGCAATTGCTGCAGAAAAAAAGCTTTCGGCAGTAGAACTCTTAAAATCAAAAGATGAAAAAATCAGCGTTGCAATACGCGTTAGCCATAATGATAAAAAAGAAAACAACACAGAAAGTCTTTCACTACTCAACATCAAAGGAGAGAACGAGCTACTAACAGCTATCAAAGTCATTTATGCATCAGAGTTCACCTCAAGGAATCTTTCTTTAAAACTTAAAACTAACTCCTCATTAGATTCCAAAATTGCAGTCATAGTTCAAAAAATGGTTTATCCTGAAAAATCTGTACAGATTTTTACAAATAGCACAGACTATATAACTTTAAAAGCGATATTTGGAGCGTATGAAGGTTTTAATGACAAGGAGATTACTCCGGACGAATATTATGTTGGGGAAAAGGATTTCAGGTTAAAAAAAATAAGCGTGAAAAAACAGCAAATAAAGTATGAAATAAGTAACAAAACTAAATCTGACAAAATCAGCATAGGCGAAATTGGGAAAATGCAAAAATTAAGTGAAACAGAAATATTGGAATCATCAAAAATTGCAAGCGAAATCGGGAAGAACAAACTTGTTGAAATTGCGATATGCAAAGAAGATTTCTTTGTCTTATCAATTAAAGATATAGAAGCGACTTATGAAACTGCTCCTTTTGAAAAAAATATGCAAAAACTTGAAGTTTATGAAGTTTCACAAAAACAGGATGACGCATCAGAAGAAGACGAAGTCATAAAAGACGAAATAAAGATATATGATTCTTTGGAAGCAGAAAACGAATCAAAGCAAAAACCTTTGAAGAAAAAAGAGCTGAAAGTTGAGCTAATACATAAGGAAGAAATTCATCCTATACGCGAAAAAATTGAAGACGGAGCAGTGAATTATGATGAAGAGGATGATTTAAGAGAGGAGTTTGACAGGGAAGATATAAAAGTTTATGAAAATGATTATGAGTCTGATAAAAAACAGAAAAAAACGCAATTAAAACCAAAATTGTCAAGAAAAAAAGATGAAAAAGAGGAAGAAAAAACCGCCTATCTCACTTTGGACAGCGAAGATGAAGAAATTAGTGATGAGAAAGAAAAACTTCTTCATAAGGAAAAAGAAAAAACTCCTGATAAAAAGAATATTAAAGAAAAAAACTCAGATAAAATTGACAAGGAAAAAGATGAAGAAAAACCCAAATATGATGAAGACGCTGATGACTCAATCTTTTCGTCATTAAAAACCTATTAACTTAATTATCCTTTTTCAAGCACAACAATCTTCTTGCTTAGGCTTTTATGCAGGTAGTAGTCAAAAACAGATTTTACTTTCCATTTGCCAATGAATTTCTTATAATCGGTGAAATCAGGAAACAAGACAACTGCTGAGTCTGTTGATTCATACGCAGATTTTAGGAATTCTCTGTAAAGAACTTCTATTTCACTGCTTAATTTTGAATTTCGCCCGTATGGAAGGTCTGTGACTATGCAGTCAAATCTGTCTTTTATTTTTGTGGCATCATGAAGCGTTATGTTATAATCTTTTATTTTATAGTAATCAAGATTTATTCTGCTTCGATTCACCATTATTCTGTCTATGTCGTAGCCGGTTGTTTTAAAACCAATTATTCCTGCTTCAATAAGTATGCCGCCGCTTCCGCAGAATGGGTCAAGTAGCGTGCCATCAGTTTTTCCTGTCATATTTATGCACGCAATTGCAAGCTGAGGGTGTAGAGATGTCGGGTGAAGCTGTGGGCGCATGTGCGCTCGTCTTTTCAAAAACTCGTTGTCATTCTCATGTTTTAGCACGCCACAAATAATCTTGTCTTTCTTCCTGAAAAAAACAATTTTTGTGCTTGCATTTCTCAGGTCAACTTTAGGGGTTTTTATGATGTCAAAGATTAATCCTGCAATTTTTCTTTCTCTATCAGTGTTGTCAATGAATCTTACAGAGAACGATTTATTATATATCATATTCCAGTCAAAACTTTTTATTGTCTCGTCAATTTCTTTATTGTTGCATTCAAAAACAAACTCATAAACATTTTTTGTGTACGCAAGTCTTTTTGAGAAATCATCCTTCGAATCAAATATCAATAAGTCATCCAATAACTCATGCTTTTTTGGGTTGTATAAACTTAGCACTTCAAACTTTGAAATTTCCAGGTCCTTCTTTGAGAGTTCAAATATCTGTTTCATACTCTTAGGTTTGTAAACGTTTTTATATTGATTGCTATATTTTAATGATTATGCAGACACGCGGCCGACCATTGTCATCAAAAGTAAGGCAGAACATTGTTGAGATACTTTATTTTCTAGGACATGGATATGGTTACCAAATCCATAAGATTTACAACCAATTATTCCCTAACTGTACGTCTGAGGTAATCTACTATAACCTAAAAAAAGGTATTTCAACAGGTGAGTTTGAGATTGTTGAGATAAAAACTGAAAGCGGAGATTTCTCGTGGGGAGCATCTGTTGAAAAGACTTATTACAAGCTTGGAAAAGAAGCTAAAGCGCAGATAAAAACAGAAGTAAAAGAGTATTTTGAGAAAAATAAGAATATCTAACTGATTTAATTAATCTTTGACAATAATATTTCACCAAGCTCTTTTGTTGAGGCAGCAACAATACTATATTTCGCATCGAAATCATACTTTAAATTATCTAACTTATTTCCCTTCTTATCAGATAAGAATCCGCCGGCTTCTTTTATCAGAAGATATCCTGCCCCTAGTTCATGGGCTTTTTGTGATGGGGATATATAAGCATCAAATAATCCGCTGCTTACTCCGGCTAAATGTAAAGCTGCAGAACCAAAATCTTTTACCCAGGATTCAGGATAAACTTTTACTAAATTTGAAATATCATCGCTTGATGCATAATGATCAATAATTACAAGCGCTCGTCTATCAAGGTTTCTTCTCTCTGATGTTTTTACCAGCTCACCATTCAAATAACAACCATTTCCTCTAATGGCATGCCACGTCATCTTAGAATTATGTTCAATAACCCCACTGATTAATGCATTCTCAAAACTTGGGTTTGGCGAATCAAAAATAGTGACAACAGTGCAATATGGAAGCATTCCTTTTCCACGATGGTAATTATCTGTTCCGTCAATATCATCAAAAGTAATTGTGTATTTCGGATTTTTTGATAGTTCAATTCTTCCAGATTCCTCACTATAAAGAATTGCCGGAATATTTTGCTCTTTAAAGAATTTTATTAATGCATCAGAAGCAGCCATGTCTCCTTTGGTAGATATGTCAACAACATGTTCATCATGGACTTCATCTCTTCCTTTGTTGCCAAGTGTATTTAATACATTATTTGCGATAAGTAAAGCTTCTAAGCATGTTTGCGTTAATTGTTCTATATTCTTATCCATAAAATAATAAAATTAAAACCTATATTTAATACTTTCTATTTTATAATTACTATGTAGTAGTTATTACTACTAAATATTATAAATGACTATATTATTAAACAAAAATAACATTTTTTTAGTTTTTATATTGTTTTATCTTTCAACAGTAATTACAAGAGGAATATTATTAAATAAAACTCTATTTCTTAAATTATGGAAAATGGTGATTATGCAGTTTATTTTAAAAATTCTAAGCATGGCGAAGATAATTATCTATCCCGACTTTTAAGTTCTGAGTCTATTGTTGATGCTGTATTTGATGGTGTCAGTACAGCAGGTGAAGGTTCAAAAGCTAGTCTGACATTAAGAACTTATTTATTAAATGCAGAAATTAATAAGCCAACAGATGTAAAAAATCTTCTTACAGGGGCTAATATCAATTTATCTAATCAATTTATGGGAAAAGCTCTAACTACAGCAACCGTTGCTTTAAAAATTGAAGACAGATTATATGTTTTCAATGTCGGTGATAGTCCTGCATATATATTTAGAAATGGAAAAGCAATAGAACTTACAACTTCAGATTCTTTACCTGAGAATCCTTCAGTTATCAGTCAATCCATGGGTATAGAAGATAAACTAGACATTCATAGAAAACAATTCAAATTAAGACAAAATGACAGGCTTGTTTTGGCTACGGATGGCATTACAGACAATATATCCCCTGATGAACTTTATGAATGTGTAATTAAAAACGCACGAAATCCAGACGTAGTTGTCAATAGGTTAGAATCTTTATTATTATATAAAAAAAGAGCGAATATTGGACACGTCTATAATTTTTTTAAAAACGATGATCAAACAGCGATAATAAGATTCTTCTAAGTTAGAACTATAAAAATAATTAATAAAAAAATAATTTAAAAGAAATTAATCGTCTGAACCGTCGCCGATTGAGTCATCGCCTTCACGTCTTATGACTTTTACAGCGTCCATCTTAAGTGTTATTGGGATTGGAACAGCTGCTTCAAGCAGTTCGACAACAACTTCTTCTTTGACCTGGTCGATTCGCGTAATCTTGCATTTTTCCCGCTTAAATGGTCCTGAGATGATTTCAGCAATATCGTTTTTCTGGATATTGACTTCCTTCTTGACCTGTTCAAGCATGTGCTCGATTTCCTTGTAGTCGACTTCCTTTGGAAGCACTCCTCGTGAGTACGGGATTGAGAAAGCTGCCTGCTCCGCATCAGTTTTTGTTTCTGTCTCAATGAATATGTACCCTCTCATTCCGTGAGGTCTTATAACCGAGTAGACTGGTATTTTTTTCTTTACTACATTGCTTGATATAAATGCAAGCACTTGGTCTTCTCTGTTTGCTGTTGTTCGTAAAGCAAATAATTTTGTTGATATTGTTTTTTTTTCGTCGCTCATATTTTTTTCACTCATTCAATTTTATTTTTAGGTTTATCCTCTTTTTTATCTCTACTATTTGAATAATAATTCTTTTCCAAGTGTTAACAGGAATCCTATTAAACCTATTATCAGGATTCCAAGTCCTGACGCTTTGACTATGGCCTTAAATTCCACTTTATCAGGTTTCTTTGTTATTGTAAGCACTCGTTTGCATTCTCCAAAAAATTCTTTTAAGTTTACCATTTTGTTTCAATTCTTTTTTATTTTTAATCTACAAACTCGATTCCAAGCTCGTTTTCCATTGCGTTCTTCTTTACTGTTGAAAATCCTTTTTTTCCGCTTCCAAATATCTGCGAGCTTTTAACGCCAGTTACTATAAGCATAGCTCTTATTACTCCTTCAAGCTCTTCTGATATCTGCGCTCCCCAAATTATTCTTGCTTCAGGGTCAAGCTTTGATGATATCGTCTCAACAACGCGTCTTGCTTCTTCAAGTGTCATATCATATCCGCCTGAAACGTTTATGAGTGCGCCGTTTGCGCCTTCAATGCTCACGTCAAGGAGTGGGTTTTGGATTGCTTTTTCTACTGCTTCAATAGCTCTGTTTTGGGTGTCTGATTCGCCTACACCAATAAGCGCTACGCCTCCGTTGCCCATGACTGCTCTTATGTCTGCAAAATCAAGGTTGACTAGGCCAGCTTTAGTGACTAGTTCAGCAATTCCTTTTACTGCATTTGTGAGTATTTCGTCAGCTACTTTGAATGCTGTGTGAAGCGGCAAGTCTGGTGCAAGCTCAAGAAGCTTGTCATTTGGTATTACTATGAGTGTGTCAACATTCTGTTCAAGTTTTTCAAGCCCAAGTACAGCGTTTTCGTATCTTCTGTGTCCCTCCATTGTGAAAGGCAAAGTTACGATTGCAACAGTTAATGCTCCCATTTTCTTTGCTACTTCTGCAACTACAGGCGCTGAGCCTGTTCCGGTGCCGCCGCCAAGGCCGCATGTGATAAAAACCATGTCTGAACCTTGGATAGCTGTTTTTATCTCTCCTTCAGATTCCCGTGCAGAGTCTTCTCCGATTTTCGGTATTGAGCCTGCTCCAAGTCCCTGCGTGATATCTTTTCCTATGAGTATTTTTTTGTCAGCTGTTGTGTAAAGCAAATCCTGCGCATCTGTGTTTATGGCGATTGTTTCAGCGCCAACAACACCTACTTCAGTGATTCTGTTGATTGTATTGTTTCCGCCGCCGCCGCATCCAATAACTTTTATTGTTGCTTTGTGCTTTTTTAAAAGCTCTTCAAGCTCTTCGTCCATAAGATTCTTTATCTTGGAACTTGATATAGGTGTCCCTTTGACTGACCTCTTAAAAACTTCCCGTTCTCCGACGCTTTTTATTATTCCATCAACCATATTTCTCACCACACATTATAATAATAAACTTTTATTCATTTTATATTTAAACGTGTCGTATTTTTCGCTTAATTATTATCCGCTTTCTTATCTTTAGTGTTTTCAATATTCTTGCTTAAAAATTCAATAGTCCTTAATTCTGGTATAACTTCTCTTATTTTTTCAGCAAGTGTTTTGCTTATTTGTAAAGGAAGTTGCATCTCAATTTCGGCTTTGTCGCCGCTTACTGTTATTTTGGTTTCTTTTACTCCAAATGTTATCTGTAAATATGCTTTGATTTTTTCTTTGATGTCGTCAACTTTCTTATTCACTTTTATATCATACTTCACATCTCGTCCTGCAAGCGGATGGTTAAAGTCAACAAGTATTCGTCCTCCTGACACGCTTCGGATTATTCCTGGCATGCTGTCAAGCTGAACTTCAAGTCCGACAAATGGTTGGATGTTTTGTTTTTTGAAAATATTTGAAGGCACAAGCTTGATTAGTTTTGCATTCTTTTTGCCAAAAGCGTTTTCAGGGTTTAAGTCAAGCAAAAATTCTGCTTTTTCCTCTTTTCCAAGAAGATTCTCATCAATTGCCTTTAATATCTGGTTTTGTCCAACGCAGATTGTTATTGGTCCATACGCCATCTTCATGTTGTGGATGTTTTCTTTTTTTGCAATCTGCTCTGATGTTGTGTCAAATATCTGTCCTGATTCTTTCAGTATTCCTGTGTATTCAATTGTTACAAAATCATTTTTTTCGATTTTTGTCATTTTGAAATTCTCCTTTTGCACTCTAGTTCGATTAAACGACTCTAGAAGTTATAACGATGAGAAACAGCACGGTATTTAAAAGCTTTACGGTGACTTTATCACAAATTTTTTAATTTCACTTATGATTTTCTCTACAGTACTCTTTGATGTGTCAATGACTAAATCATAATTTTTTTTGTTGTGGTAATTAAGATTATAATACTCTTTGTATCTTCTTATCTCTGAATCATGTCTTTCTTTTAGCTTTGCCACAAGCTCTTTCTCTGTTGAAAACCCCTCGTTTTTCCGGTTTTTTCTGTCAGCCCATATTCTTTTTGCAGCAACTTTGTCGTTAACATCAAGGTATACTTTTACTGAGCGCGGGATAAAGTGCCATGAAAGGCGTCCGTCAATAACAAAGTCATCCTCTCTTTCTCCAAGCTCTTTTTGCCGCCTGTCAAGCTCTTCGTCAACCCATGTTTCCTTCTCTGCCAGATGTGAAAGTTCAATTAGTGTTAGATTTCTTTCCTTTCCAATCTGCCTCATGAAGTCGCCTGAAGAATAATGCCTAAATCCAAGCTCCCTTGAAAGCATTCTTGCAACAGTGCTTTTGCCTGAGCCTGCTTTGCCTGAGATTGAGATTATCATGGAACGTGTAAGCTGTCTTTGTTTATAAAGGTTTATCCTATGTTTGTGGATACTCTAAAAAAACGCTGAGTTTCTCATAAAAAACCATCACTTTTTTAAATACCCAATCGACCGATGGTCGCTGGGCATAAAAAACCAGTAAGGTTTTTAAATGAAATGGTTTTTCTTTGACTTATAAGAAACTGGTGGCTTGGAAATCGATATGATTACCCGGGTATCCAACGTTTAAAACGGAGATGAAAAAATATGGCAAAAGAAAAAGTATCAGTACAAATTGAAGGCGGAAAAGCAACAGCAGCTCCACCACTCGGACCAGCTCTTGGACCTTTAAAGATAAATATAGGACAAGTAGTTGCAGAGATAAACAAAAAAACAGCAGCACTTGCAGGAATGCAGGTGCCAGTAACAGTAACAGTTGACACAGAAACAAAGACATTTGAAATAACTGTAGGAACACCTCCAGTATCAGCTCTTGTCAAAAAAGAAACAGGAATTGAAAAAGGAGCTTCAAACGCTTTGACTGAAAAAGTCGCTGACCTAAAAATCGAGCAGATAATCAAAATCGCACTAACAAAGCAGGATGCGCTTCTAGGAAAAACCTTAAAGGAAAAATGCAAAGAAATCATGGGAACATGCCAGTCAATGGGTGTCATGGTTGAAGGAAAAGCAGTTCCAGAAACTTTCATTGATTTAATTGCAGGAAAATACGACAAGAAGATAGCTGACCAGAAGACTGAGCTAACAGCAGAAGAGCTTAAAGAGCTTGAAGCTGAAAGAATCAAACTGCACGCTGAAATCGAAGCTAAGAGAGCCGAATACGAATCAAAAGCTAAGTCAATCCTTGCAACAATGGAAGGAAAGACAAGAGCAGAGAAGAAAGCAGCAATGGTTACAGCTGGCCTACCAGAAGCAATCATCAAGCAGTTCCTACCGCAGGACGCAGAAGCAGCACCAGGCGCAGCAAAGCCAGGAGCAGCTCCAGCAGCAGGCGGCAAAGCAATGCCAGGAACACCAGCGAAGAAATAATTTCTTCGTTAATTTTTTATTTTTTTATTTCAGATTTTTTCTACGAGAGAAATTTTTTTACAGAAGTATAATTTAGTTAAATTTTCATTTTTTGGGAAAGTCTTTATAAATAAAAGATTATATTTTCAGGCTATGGAGCTTAATTTATTAGGATTAAATATTTCAGTACCAATCTCAATAATTCTTATAGGCATATTTTCTTATATCTTATGGGTTAAATATTTTTATAAGGGAAAATTTGAAAAATTGAATACCACAAATAAAGTTGGTGAAGTAAGCACCATCTTTGTAGTAATTATAATATCGTTTATGTCTATACTATCAGTAGTAGGATTAATTGATTTAATAAAGAATTTTATGTTTAATTACACTAATCTTAATTTCCTATTTAATTTATTTAACTTTTATACAGGCATCATTTTTTTTATACTTTGTATATTCTTTTTAAATAACTGGAAAGAAAGACCAACTAAACAAAAATTTAGTAAAGGAATCTTAGCAATACTTTCTATCCAGATTATTCCTTTAGGGATTATGTTCGGACTTGTTGTATGGGGACTTTTTATTTCGAATATCAATATTTATACGCTACCTTTCATTTTTGTTTTCACCTTAATGTTTATCTTATTCATAATCTCATGTGTATTATTATATACTCTTATGAAAAATAATAAATTATTGATTAAAAATTCAAATATAATTTATTGGGGGCTAGCAATCTTTTTATTATTTTCAGTAATTTCATTTTCGTGGGGTACGTTAAATACTGTTTCATATACCCAAGAAAAACCTATCCTTCGCGGATACCAAGTTTCGTATTCTAGTGTGGGGTATATTGAAAAAAGTTTAACATTAAAAATAGATAAATTTGGAAAATTAGGTTCTTATTTTAATGATTTAAATCTGAATTTCGGAATTAATAAATTAGATCTAGACTCAATAAAGAGCAAATATTTTTTTAGAATTAACCTTATAAATAATAAAAATCAATTAATCCACACATCAGATTTTAACATGATAGGACAATCTGATAATGAGTATGGTATTTCTCAGATACACTTTTTTAATAATACGGGAGACTTGTTTATTCGTTTTGATAGAAATGTCTTTCTTGAGAAAAATATAACTAATATAACCATAGATTATCTTGAAAAAGCAACTACTCTAAATTATTCATTCTCATCTCAATCATGGAGCTTAGGTAATAATTCTTATTTTATTAAGATTGATTTAGATAATAAGCTGGATGCTAATCTTTATCAGGAATCCACAGTTATAGCTGGGAATGATGAAAAATCTTGTAATTTTACTAATTTTACAATTATTTCTTCAGATGAAAATTTATTGAGTAATAAAAACAATAATATATTTTGTTCTGATAAAAAGTGTAGTTTTGAGGTTAGGAGTAATAATACTGATTTTTCCTTAAGTACCGAGATTAATAATAATGCCATACGTTTTACTAATCATGGAATGGATACACCTGTAAAACTAAATATAACTTTAACTACAAAATGTTCTTAACTTCAGAATAATTAGGATAGTATTTATAAATAAAAAATGATTTTCTAGCATAATGGACGGTTTTCAATTATTAACTAATGCTACTCAACAATTAAATGTTACTGAATTGATTCCTAATATACATAGTCCTGAAGAAATGAGTCTCACTATCATTTTTATGCTTGTTGCAGGTTTTATTGCTCTTACCTTATCATTTGTCATAACGAAGCGTGATAAACTTTGGATAAGTCTTGATTCTTTAACTAAAGGTGGTTTAGCGTTACTTGTCGGTGCAGTCGCTTATTTTGTTGCTATTTTTAGTACTCTACTTTATGTAATTACTAGAAGTATATTATACAATGAGAAAGATTATCTTGTAAAACTTAATATTTTTGGTTTTTTAATTATGATTGTTTATTCCTTTATTATAATCTCTTTTTTACATCATAATCGAACTAGAAAAAATGGAATTGATGAATTCAATATTCTTAAATTCATGGAAGTTTCAGGATATTTAATATTTTTTCTCTTCTCTTTATCAATAGTGTTCATATTTTGTTATTTAGTTTTTCTGACTTGGTATAAAATCACGATATCTTATAGTATATTATTCTCAATTCTTACTATAATCCTCACCATTGTTACTTACTATTCTTTATCAAAATTTATTAAAGAATTAACATTTAAAAGTAAGATTAAAACCAAATCTAGGAAACTTGGAAAAAGAAAATTAGTCTAATGGATATATCTCGGTCTTGCGGTAGTATAAGATATATCATTTTTCTCGTTGGTTTTGTGATGTGCGAGTATTATGTGTTTTCATCTCTGCTTGTTTCAGGATAGAAAAGTTGGTTATAAAGTTCTAGTAGTTCACGATACGCGATAGAATAGTTATCATTCATTTGTTTAACTGCATTTCCTGCATCAAGTGGCTCTTCTTTTTCTGATTTTATATTTTGTAATTTATATCCTCCAGTTTCAGGGATATAAAACATCCCCCAATGTCCGACTTGATTGCGTATATTCTTCATTTCACGTAATGCTTTTAGAAGACGTTCCTTTCTTTCTATATTTGTCTTTTTCTCTTCGCATAATCTCTGTAGTAATTTAATCTTCTCGTTGAAGGTTTTGTGAGTAAATTCATTTACGTTTTCAGGTGACTGTAATAAACGACGATTTTTTAAGAACATTGTTAAATGTACTCCTAAGGTATGTTCCATACTTGTTGATAACAAGATTATATTTCCACAGTCTTGGTAAAATTGTTCTGTTGTATTCATTGAGATTATTATAACCCTTGATTAATATAAAAGGTTTATCTATCTTTTTCAGCTTTTCACAAAGGATAATTAGAAATAAAATTTATCTACTAATCTAGTACATTTTAGTAGTTGAGTTATATGCTCCTAATCCAATTCCATTTCATTCTTTAAGAAGTCTTTTTTGGTTATGTCGTCGCCTTTGGAGTCGAATATGTCGTCAGATGATTCCAGCAAACCATTAACAAAGCTTTTGTATGATTCTTCTTTGTGGTTTTGCAATATCAATTTCTCTTTTAGTTTCTGCTTTTCTTCGCGCATTCTAACGTCTTTAAGAAATTCGTTCTCAAGTGGCTTTCCATCATCCTCTAAATTTGAAGGAATTTCGTTTATTTCAATTTTGTCAAACTTAAGTAAGCTAGAATTTGTTTTTTTCACAACTGGTTTATTGTCCGCATCTTTGCCGTTGATAAATCTGATGACTCCACCAGACGACACGTTGCGAATAAGTTGACCCATTATTTAACCCCACTTTAAATTACATAGAAATTATGGTGCCTTCGCTTTATATATTTAATTATTCTATAACTTATATGTTAACAAACTACATAATGAAAAATAGAGTTAATATATCTACTTTTTAACCAATAACCTTATAAGTTATGAAGACATATAATACCTTATCAAAGCGGAGAAAAAAGAGTGGCTTTGGTTTCAGAAATCGCTGGCGCTCAGCTTGAATGTGATAAAAAGCGTTCTAATAACTGACAAGCCAGTGAGCGATTCCTGAATTTCTACAGATACTTCACATATATCCTGAAAAACTTCTCAAATGTCTCTTCGTATTTTTCTATTAGAAATCTTTCAAGCTTCGCTTTATGTCCTTTGTCGTATGCTGATAATGCCTCAAAATAGGATTGTCGAATAGTCTTCCTTATAATTAGCGGAGGATACTTATTTTCAAGCAATATAGCGTTTATCAGTATTCTTCCAACCCTTCCGTTTCCATCTTCAAATGGGTGTATCTTTTCAAAACGAGCATGAAACTCCGCCGCAAGCTTCAAAGGATGAGTACTGTCTTTAAATTTATTATACCAGTCAATCAGCTTTTGTATTTCTTCCTCAACATTTTCAGGCTTTGTTGTTTTTACATCTCTCATAACCAGGAAGTTTGGAAGTTTCTTAAAACCAGAATTAACGCCAGTCTCTTTCACAATAAGCTTATGCAGGCTTATTATGCTCTCATTATCTATTTTTACTCTATTGCCAAATAGCATCTCATTTGCTTCTCTTGCATTTCTTGTTTCATACACTTCTCTAAGATTTTTGCCTTTTGGCACAATATTTTCAGAAAACATCATTGTAACTTCTTTTAGCGTCAATGAGTTTCCTTCAATTGCGTTTGTTTCATATGTGAAGTTTGCAGTAAACCTATCCAGAACGTCATTCATCTGATTTTTGGAAAGCGTGTTTATTATCTTCTTATATTCAACCCTGTAAGTTTCCATCTTTGATATCTTTTCCTTTGTAAAAATAAGGTCAGGCGTGTATCTATTGTTCGCGTAATCCTGATAGGCTTCTGTTTCTTTTACCAGGAAATATTCTTTTATATCACTGCTACTAATATCATCTTTTTTTTCTATGAATTTTGATAATTTTTTTATACTTCCATCAGGCATTCTAAACGAGTATTCTGCGTATAAATTGATTTTTTTATTTCGTTTTTTAGTTTTAATGCTGACCATATTAATAGTGTACCCCTACAAATATTTAAACTTTATGTTTTAGTAGGGGTACAATAATAATTTTCAGAAATCTTTTGTCTTCTTCCACTCAACGCCAATACTATCTAATATCTCAGCTATCCTTTCTTTGTGGTCGCCTAGACCCTTCCAGTCAACAAGTATCAACTCTGACCTAGGAACTGTTTTCTCCAAAGCCTGTAATATCATCTCTCTATCAAGATTCTCCAAGTTGTACTTTGGGCAGACGTGTCCGACAGCAATATCTGACTCAAGCTGTATTTTTTTAAAGTTAGGCGTATGATGAGGTCCGCCGATTCGCATTCTGTAACTGAAGAGCTAACAAGTTCAATTATTACTTTTGCAATCACGCTTCCAGCGTCATCGCGCTCCCACTCTTTTTCAGTTGAGCCAATTTCAATGAACATAACGGGTTTACGCATGTAAGGTCCATGATGAGTGCATTCCTGTATAATGTCAAAACCATCCATTTTATTTTCTTCTAAAAGTCGTAAACCTTTTTTTAAAAACGAAGCAGGACATGAATTCAATTCTCTATCAGTTCCGCCATACTTTGCAACCGCAAAGTTTCCAGGAGAATGAATAGAAAGTGAAGGTATTCCTGACTCACTCCTGTGCCGTGTGCAAAAAATAAACAAGTCAGCATTTATTTCATCATCAATATTCTCAGAGTGAACAGAATCCAAAGGTGTAGTATACAATTTTACATCTTCATTCAATTTGTAAACATTATTTTCTCTAAATATCTCTTCAGTTAAAATAAAATCTTTTATCAAATGTTTTTTTATATTCAATGCGGCTGTATCCTTCAAAGAAATTATCAAAGCGATTTTCATTTTAATTGAGATTAAAGGGTAATATTTAAATATTACTAGTACTTATTGTAATTACAGGTGTTACATTGGATATAAAATACAGTAAACACGCAAGAGAAAGAATGATTTTAAGAGGAATATCGGCTTTAGAAGTCAAAGAAGCGATTATAAGAGGATCAAAAGGAATACAAAAGCCCGATAAAATACTGTCATACCACAAATATTTTTGTGTAGTGTATAAAAAATCAAATGACATTTATTATATCATAACTGTCAAACCAAGGTGAACAAATGAAATGCCCAGTATGCGATAAAGGAGTTTTAAAACAGGGAAAAATAAAAGAACAGATGTTTGGTGTTTTTCTAGGTGAATTTCCAGCTGAAATATGCTCAAAATGCAAAGAATCATTTACAAGCGAGGAGACAACAAAGGCAATTGAGGAAGCAGCAAAGAAGAAAGGTGTCTGGGGTCTTGGCAAAGAGACAAAATTCACAAAAACAGGAAATTCTCTTGCTGTCAGGATACCAAAAAATATTGCAGATTACTTAAAAATAAATGAAGGAAAAAAAGCTTATGTTCATCCAGAAGACGGAAAGTTAGTCATAGAGATGGGTTAATCATCTTAAAAACAGCTCATTCACCATCTCAATGTACATCGCTGACGACCAAGCCTGCGAAATTGTTCCTTCGCTTCGCTGCTCTTTCGCTGAAGACACTTCCGAGTGGCATCCTAAAACACCCATTCTTAATATTTCCTCGGTACTTGCGTGAACGATTTTTGTAATATACTTCTTAAACATCTCATTATTCAGCCTATACAAACAAATAGCGGTTAAGTTATTCAAGAAATACCAAGAGTCGCCACGGTGATAGCTTTTATCGTTCATCCCTGTGTACTCTTCGCAAAATAAATAATTCTTTTTATCAATCGTTGAGACGCCGCCCCAGTCAAGCCACAGTGCTTCCAAGCTTTTTTTGAAAACGCCCTCCCACTCGGCATTTGTCAGCAGTTCCGGATAAATATAGTAAGCCAAAAATATGTTAGGACGAATCGTCGGGTCATTAAATCCATCATATAACACTCCATTCTTATAAAAAACTTTTTTCACTTCATCCTTCATTTCTTTCTCAAGCGTCTCATATTTCTTAAGATCAATATCATTCAAATACCTGCAAACATCTTTTGCAGTCTTTATCATATTCAAAGTCAATGCCTGTATCTCTATCCTTGCGCCGTCGCGTGGGTCGTTTCCTACATCAGTATCCATCCATGTTTCTTTTTTTCTATTAAGTGTCAATTTCTGCTTTATATAACTCTCCGACATTTTTTCAATTGCATCTTTTAGCCTTTCATTAAGTTTTGCAACGTCAGCCTTTGGAAAAACATTCTCAGGTTTCTTTTCCTTTTGTGATTCATAAAACATATCAGAAAATCTCTTGAAACTCCATCCAACGCCGTCAGCGCTTCCAAGCCCTGACAATGGTATCTTATTCACAAGCCTGCCGTCAGGAAGAATGTTTGACGTCTCGCGCAGTATTATCTCTTTGGCAAATTCAAATTTTTTCTCACGTATATATGCGCCAAGTGAAATTGCCTCGTCACGTGTCCAAACCTGGAAGAACCATGGTAGACCTGCATAGAGTCCTTTCATTCCGTCAAGCGAAACAAACAGGCTGTCAAGGGCTACAAGGCTGCATTTATACGCAATATCTATGTGCCTTCGCGGAGCATTTCTGCTAAGAATATTTCTAAGCTCAGTCTCTTTTTGCGATTTAAGCAAATCTGAGCTGTAATAAACAAAATTCGCTTCGCTCATCGCTTTTTCTCTGTCATCAGACGATGATATCGCTATTTTCGCGCTTCCGATAATTTTGAAAAGCAGTGATTCATAAACGTACCATGATATCGGTGCATTGTTTCTTTTGCTGTCAAACTCAAAAAAGTTCTCAACCCATTTGTCCTGCGAGGTATACGGAACATTTGTCTTTATCGCGATGTATCTTACAAAATCTCCTTTTGAGAATTTTATTATTATGAATTCCTTCTCTTTACTTACGCTGTATTTTTTTCCAAAAGCGTCAAAGTTGTATATGTCTCGAGTGTCAAGCGTCAACAGTGACGTTCCTTCATAATTGTTGACTTCATAAAGAAGCGTATCATTATGTAAAAAGAATTGTTCAGTAGCTCCGCTCTGGTGTTTTTTTTCAAAGCCCCAAAGTTTTTTTATAAATTCAGTTGATACTTCACTGATTGATATCGTATCTATGCTTTTTATAAGACTCCATCCATCATTTGTTTTGCATGTGGTAAACAGTCCTCTGTATTTAGTTGTCTTAAAATCAAGAAAATATCCTCCTTTTTTGTTTGTCAAAAGGATGTTAGGCTCAACAACCTCCTCCCTTAAGGATTCATCATCAAATTCGTAAACAACTTTTACCATTTTATTATCAGTGGGATGAAAGTATCTGCGTTGAATCTCCCACGTTAAGTTTTTTCTTGGTGTAACTTATTTCTGCCTTGTTTCCAACAAGCGAATAGTCAAGAACAGTGTTCTCTATTATGACATCTTCACCTATGATGCTGTTTGAGACTATTGAACTTATTATTTTTGAGCCTCTTGCTATTGAAACATTCGGCCCAATTACAGAGTTCTCGGCAAATACGCTGTTTTCAATATAAACAGGATAATTTATCACGCAGTTCTTGTAATGGTTTACAGTCTGCTTTCCATTTTCAAGTAGATACCTGTTTGTCTCAATAAGAGTTTCAGGCTTTCCGCAGTCAAGCCACATGTCAACTGTTTCTGATTTTAATTTTGCGCCATCTTTAATCATGAGACCCATGGCGTCAGCAAGGCGGTATTCGCCTTTTGACGAAATTTTATTTTCATGCAATTTTTCAAGATAATTAAACATTTTTTTTGCGTCCTTAAAATAATAAAGACCTATCACTGCAAGGTCGGATTTTGGATGCTCAGGTTTTTCTTCAATGCTAACTATGCTGTCATTTTTTATCTCAACAATCCCAAACCTTTTCGGGTCGCTTGTCTTTGAAGTCCACACTATCCCTTCATTATCGCCGATATTCTTAATGTCTTTTTTAATGTCGCCAACAAAGAGTGTATCTACAAAAACAACGATGACGTCTTCTTCAACATTATACTTTGCAAGGCTTATTGCGTGGCCATCTCCAAGCATTTCATTCTGCTTGACATAAGTGCATTTATAATCATAATTTTTGCTGACATATTTTACTATGTGGTCTTCCATGTCGCCAGTGATAAAGATTATCTCATCAATATTTAAGTTTTTTAGCGAGTCAAGAATATGTCCAAGTACAGGTTTTCCTGCGACGTGAAGCAGCGGCTTTGGTTTTGAATACGTATGCGGCCGTAGCCTTGTTCCTTTTCCTGCGAGCGGTATTATTGCCTTAATATAAATCACCTTTCATTAGTTTTAACAAGTCTTATCTCATTTTATTTATATAATTTCTTATTATAACTCTGAACAGAGCCTATTCCTCATTTCTGTAGAACTTTGCAGCAGATTCTGGCGTCATGCTGTTTACAATTGTTCCTGTCACATATTCAAACCCAGCCCACTTTGCTAGGCGCGGTGAAATCTCAATTCTGAAATGATAATTCCTATTCTTATCATTTGAAATTTTGTAAAACATGTTAAATGCCGGATAATTCAATTTGTCAAGCGTCATAAGTATTTTTTTAATCACAAAAGCAAGTGATGTTATCTCCTTGTCACTTAATTCTGTTATTGAATGCACGCATCTCTTTGGCAAAATCCACGCTTCAAAAGGAAACCTTGACGCGTACGGCGTAAACGATACAAAACAGGAATCCTGATATATTCTTCTGTCTGAATCCTTCTCAGAATTTATAATCTTGCAATACGGACAGGAATTATTTTTAAGTCTATACAAGGCAACAGCTTCAATATCCTTTCTAATCTCGACAGGAAGCATGTTATATGACACTATCTGGTGATGCGAGTGAGAAAGTGATGCGCCAGCTTCATCCCCTCTGTTTTTAAAAACAACAACGTACTCATATCCAAGTTTATAATTTTCATTTACTCTTTTTATTATTAAATTTAAAAGTTTTTTTATATGCTCTTCACTTAAATCTTCCATTTCAACACCATGTGATGGCGTGTCAATAATGACTTCATGTTCGCCATTTGCGTCGCCAAACGTGTAGAATTCATTGTCTGTTCTAATCAAGCTGTTTGAGCTCTTTGAAGCGATTTTAAACTTATTCCATATAGCGCGCGAACTCCACGCGGCGCCATCCTTGACTTCTTCAATGACTCCTGGAATCATTTTCTCGTTGCCAGGACAAAAAGGACAGTTATCTTTAGAGCTTATCTCGTGCTTTTTGGAAATAAATTCCAGCGGCCGTCTGGCTCTTTCAGCTGATATTATCACATACTTTTCCAGAATATAATCCTTTCTTATCTGAGGCATAGTTACCTTTTCGCTTCAAGCGCCCTGTTGTGCGCTTCAATATAATTATTAATAAGAATTGACCAGTCAGCAAGAAGCGATAATTCCTTTGCAAGGACTTTCTGATTAACCCTTTCATTCTTTTTCATTTTTGTAAACCTGTAAAGAGTCTCTGTGAAATCATCTACAAAATCATTATCACTTTTATGATATCTTTTAAGAACGTAAACACCGCCTTTTTTCTCATTTGGAATATTCTCAATGTATCTTCCAAAACCTGACAGATCGGTTGTTATAGACGGCACTCCAAGTGCTCCGCATTCAAGAGGGGTGTACCCCCAAGGTTCATAGTAGCTTGGGAAAATTCCAAGATGGCATCCTGAAACAACATCATAATATTTCATATTAAGAACTCCATCAGACTCAGATAAATACACAGGGTAAATTATCACCTTGACCTTATCCTCTCTTTTATTTAGAAGACCTTCATTTCTCAAGGCAACTATCACTTCATTCTCGTTTTCATTCTGAAGCGTGTGCGTTGAAAGAGGAGGAGACTCACCCTGTTTTATGAAACTCTGGGTTGTTTTTTTTATTGACATTATAAAATCTTTTGGCAATAGGTTCTCTATCTCAATTTTCTTGTTTGACACAAGGTCGCGTATAAGGCGTGTTTTAACAATTACATTCTGTGCCTCAACAGCGTCTTTTATTTCATGATAAAAATTCTTGTTTTCAAGCAGTGACGTCTTTATTCCGTGTGAATCCATTGGTACAAAAAAAAGCGAAATAACTGTTTTCTCGGATTTTTCGTCTTTTAATCTCTTATTCAGCTTTCCAAGTGATTTTATGTAAACATCAATTCCTTTGTTTTTAAATTCGTATCTTGCCAAAAGAAAAAAATTTAGACTCTCTTCAAGGTCAATTTCGTAGTATGGAAAAAAGTAGTACGCCAAAAATTCCCTTATAATTTCCCTTGTCTGCTGGTGCTTAATTGATGTTCCCTCGATTGTTGGGAATTTTTCAGCATCAAGCCCGTTTAATACAAGTACCTCTGGTTTACGTCCAAGTATCTTTTCAGCTTCAATCCCTGTTATTTCTGAAACAGTTGTAAATATTTCACAGTTAGTTGCGCAGGCTTTTTCTGTTGTAAATTTATCAAGTATACCCCTCTTTTTTGCTTCTTCATAAGGGTTGATTCTGTCAAGCATAGAGTATAAATCTTCACCGCTGCCTGCAATCGCGCGTCCAAGCATTGTTGCGTGCGTAGTGAAAACTGTGCGTATCGTGGAATTATTTTTCTTTAAGTTAAGCAGAGCGATTCCTGCAAGCCACTCGTGAAACTGCGCGACAATCTTTTTATCCGGATACTTTCTCCCAATCCTGTCAAGAAGCCGTCCAACGCACCACGCCCAGACCATTGGCTCTGTGAAATCATAGGAACAGTATAGCGTGTCAACTCCAAATGCTTCCCACAACTCTTTTTTTATATCATTTGTTTTTGAAAGGTAATTTTTAAAGTCAATAAGTATTACGTTTGGTTCTCCTGGAATTAACCACCTGCCGTAAATGCATTCAATGCCTTCTTTTCTTAAATCATCAAATATGTCTGAGTATTCTTTTGGAGCTGGAAGCTGTTCAAGCGAGAGATTTGCCTTGTCATGGTAATAAGGCCCTATTGCAACGTATGAAGGATACTTTTCTTTCATCAAAGCGGCCTTTGAGATGAGAACAGTATAAATGCCTCCAACCTTATTGCATACTTCGTATGATGTTTCAAATAATATCTCTACGTTGTTTTTTCCCATTTTTTATGTTATATCCATTTTATATGGCTCCAATCTTTATGAATACTGCTACAAATATGCCAACAATTATTCCAAGGCCAAGTCCGAATAAAAATTCTTTTTTCATGCAGTCAAAAAACAGAGGACAAAAATGCCTTGTTTCTTTTGACTTTTTTAGTACATCATCATGATGGGTAATTTTTGTTTTAAGGTGAAGTTCAGACGAGTCACTATGCATCTTTTCATTCTCATTTTTTCGCATGTCATACATGGCAGGATCTGAATGATCTATTATTCCGGTCTCATGTTTTATAGATTCCTTATCTTGTACCGGGGTTTCAGTATAGCTTATATTCTCCTTTATTATTTTTGCAATAGTCCTTACATCGCTTTCCTTTGATATTCTGTCAGCCAATATTCCATCTTTCAAAACATGCCTTATCCAGTTTGCAAAATCATTATTGTTCTCACTAATATGCCTTTTTGCAGTCTCTATATGATTCTCATCTTCAAGCGTTTCAACAAGCTGCTTTAAGTTTTTTATTTTCTTGTCTCCAAAAAAGAAACTGTTGTGTTCTTCTGCTTCAATCATCGTTTTCCCTCTTTTCCTGCTAGATGCTTCAATATGATGACCTGCATTTGTCTTGGTTCCCTTACTGCAAATATCTCCTGTGAAAGTTCATGATTCTCAAAAATATCCCTTATCCAGTTTGAGAAATCATTTTTGGATTCATTTACGTGATGATAAAATACTTCGTTATCAATTGTTTCAAGAATCTCTGCAAGTTCAATAATCTCCTTTAGAACCCTGCCGTCGTGCATGAAGAAATAATTTTCAGGATTAATGACTTTTTTTACAACTTTCTTTTGTGAGCTCTCTTTTTTAGGCCTTCCTTTCTTTTTAGTATCCTTTTTATGTTCTACTTCCTTTGTTAAATGCTCTTTACTCATTTAAACACACCTCTCTTTTAAAAAAATGATATTCTCTTTTTTTGTTATCGATAAATCATTTATGATTCATCATGATTATACACAAAGGTTAAATTATTGTATTTGTTAAAAACTGGCTTGGGCGCTCACTTATTTCAAAATGCTTTTTTGAATCTTTTTCTCTCATTCTTAGCATTATATCATTTAACACGTTAATAAAATTTATGTATGAATCGTACGGGCTGTCGTAAGGGTTGAAATATTTGTGAACGTCTCCGTCTGAAAACCATTTTGTGCACATATAATAAAAGTGGTCTGAAGTTGTAAGGCGTCGCCAGTCCTGAATCAATTTTGCGTCATTGGATTTTTTAACCATGTTTCCAATTGCATAAATCTCGCTCATTGCAATCTGCTGCATCTTGTTTCCAAGCCATGCAGACAAATCCCTCTCGATGTCAGCCCAGCTTATAAAATTATGAATATCAAGCTCTGACTTTGAATGATATTTCTTTGCAACTTCGCGTGGCAGCAAAAATTCATTGTCAGGATGCCTTAATATCTCATACGGCATCTGCTTTAAAAAATTGAATATACCTGTGTCTTCCCACTGGTGCTCGCCAAACGTTTCATAATCCATAAAGAGATTCACAACTTCGCCGTTTCCATTAACCTTGGAAACCCAATCCGCAAATTTTTCGGAGTTTAAAGGATACTCTTCCCATCCCCTGTTTGAAAACCTGAATGCTATGTCATCTGACAGTTTGTAATTTTTTAAAAGAAGTTTAATCTTGCTGCATGAAACAGGTGTATACAAAAAATTCGGGGAACGCCACCCAAGTACGTGGTCGGCGCCTTCTGCAA
>JAHFPP010000039.1 GCA_023266675.1 Candidatus Woesearchaeota archaeon | reverse complement strand
CCTTGCTTGTTCATCTGTTTGTTTTTTATTATAGGTCAAACAAAATAAAAAAAAGAAAGTTATTAATTTGTGAAAAATCTGATTGTCCAACTCTTTAAATCCCTCTCATAACCATTATACATTTTACCTTTGTACCCAATCATTATTTGATGCTCACTTTCAAGTTTATTTACAATTTCTTCAAGTTCAATTGAATCAGCCACAAGCAAGTCAATTCTAAATGTAGAAAGTCCATTTTTAGCCATAGACTTAATTTTTGCAAGAACTTCATTATACGTTTTTTCAACTCTCTCTTTTGCTGCATCCTTATTCACAACAATTGAATCTAAAAGATTCGATTGTGCAATTTCATCAACATGGTCTTCTGTAACATAAACAGCTGCAGTGTTTTTCATTCGTTCACGTTCAGCCTCATTGCTTGTCCAATGGTCAATGAAATTATTAATTATCATCAACTTTATTACTTTTGTCTGTTTCATATTATTATAGGTCAAGGAATTTAAAAAAAAGAAACACTTATTTTTTTTCTGCAATCAATTCGTCAAGTGTTTTGTTTGGCTCTTCAATTGCAATTTCCCCTTTAAATTCGCTTGGTACAATCCACGCATAATAAACATTTTCAAGTTGATTAATAAGTTCATCAACTTCTGCCTCTGTGTCAACTTCAAACACTTTATCCAATGAATGTATAAGCGCCTTCTGTTCAGTATTCTGTTTAAATAATTTTAATTCAATTTCATCAAAATGATGAAAAGTAAAATTTCCGAATAATACGATTATCTTTTTCATATTGTTATAGGTCAAGGAATTTAAAAAAAAGAAACTACAATGCAATATTCCAATCTGTAACCTCCCAATTCACTTTGCTTGATACTGTGAATCCTTTTTCTCTCAAACGTGAAGCCACAATTGGCATATACATATACTCTTCAACACTCCAACCAAACGCTGGCGCTCTTGAACACGTTTCAAATCCCGCTACAAGTGTTTTACCATCTTCAAAACGTTTTTCAAGTTTTGCTTGTAAATCAGTTATAAACTTTTCTTTGCGCTCTTGTGGAGTTAATACTTTTTCTACTGTGTCAGGCATGGCTCGTTTGTTTTAGTTATATTATTATAGGTCAAAGAAAATAAAAAAAAGAAGAGCGGGTAATTCCTGGGGACTTACGTGAGTATGACTTCTCGTTTTATGCCGACTTGATTTTTCCGCCCCAAAGTTTTAACCTCTGAATCCTTTTTTGAAAATGTGAACTGTTTCTTTTGGAACCCGAATTTTACGAGGGAGAATTGGTGCTGACGTTAATAATCCAATTGATAAAATTCCGAAGATGAAGATTGATTTCATAATTTTAAAGTTTTAAGTTGTTTGATTTATATTATTATGACAGAAACTTTGTTTCTGAAATTATAGGTCAGGGAGATTGAAAAAAGAAAGATTAAAAATTATACAGTATTGTTACTTCATCCTTATTTTTATCCAAAAAGTGTGGTGTAAACTTATCAATGAGCCGTTCAGCATCACTTACTTTAATAAGCGCCCCTTTATGTACAAAAGTGGTGTTTCCGTTTACAATAGCATCTAAAGACTTGTTTTTGTAGTCGCTTAATGCTTGTCTTGAAAATGTGATTGTATTCATAGAATTTAATGATTATTTTCGTGGTGACTTTTAGATTCCTCTAAGTTCAAAGCAAATCCAAAATAGATTTTTCTCTTTACAGTTGTTTCAATTATTACATTATCTATTGGCTGATACAAAAAAGAATGCGAACGCCATAAACCATCTTCTGACAAACAAAAACCAGTTACAATTTGAATGTTATCAAAACCGTTTTTATATGAATAATTATCCCAAAATACTCCTGCGTTCGCATGGCATCTACAAGGTATCATTTTTACACTCTTAACTTTCTTTGGGGAGAACACTTCGCCTCTGCTTAAAATTTTAGCCAAGTCTTCATCAAAGTCGCCAACAACTCGTGTGCCACCAATTGCTAAAAGATTTTTTACAAGTGTGCTGAATTTTGGCTTTGTCTGTTTCATATTATTATAGGTCAGGGAGATTGAAAAAAAGAAACTATTTTTTCATTAAATTTTCTTTACGTTTTTTTTCAGCATATAACGATACAATATTTTTTTCTTCTCTTGTCAATGCTTCGCCCCTTGTTTGTTTACGTGCCAATTCACCCGAATCTCCTCTTTCAAATATTGGGGAAATATACAAATCATCATTGCGAAACATTAAACCGCCTGCTGTGTTAATTACTGCTCTATGTTCTACTTTATACTTTCTCATATTATTATAGGTCAAGGTTTTTAAAAAAAAGAATTGAATAGTTACTCAATTTTGAGCCATACAACGAAGCATATATTGTTGAAAATTTGCTTGTTTTGTCATTAAATCCTCCCAACGCTGCAAGTTTGGATTGTTTGCTTGTTCATCATCAAAGATTATAAACATCGTAGAATTGCCGAATATCTCTGTGGTGATTTTTTTCAATTCAATTTTCTCTGCCTCTGTTAAATCAGCATGAACTTTTTTAGGAAGAGCTGCTAATACTTTTGCTCTAAGGTCAATCAATTTAACATAGTTCAAACCTTTACGATATGGAGCAACCAATATTTTATCAATCTGCTTTAATTTTTCCTCTAAATTTTTCATTGGTTGTTTTTGTTGGTTATATTGTTATAGGTCAAAGAAAATAAAAAAAAGAATTAATTAACTTTTGGATTAAATATTATTTCACCATTAGTCATAAAATCAGCTCCGCAATTATCACAACACCTCACTGTCTTTGGGAAATCAAAATCCTTTCTTACATTATCTTTTTTATTACAACAAGGACACGCTCTTTTAATTTTTATTATTTCAGGTTTTGCTTTCATATTATTATAGGTCAAAGAAAAGAAAAAAAAGAACTGCTTTGAGCATTTGCTTAGTTATATTTAACCATATTGTTAAATTGAATATCAAATCTTTGTCTTGCTCGTTTTAATGTAAGCAAATTATTAAATCTTGTTCGCTCTGCTTCATCAAGAACAACTCTATTAGCAGCCTTGTGAAACAATGCTAAATATTCACTATTTTCTGTTGAAGATATTTTGCGTGGCTCGTAGTTCATTTGGTTGTTTTGTTTTGGTTATATTATTATAGGTCAGGGAGAGTAAAAAAAAGAAAGTACTTTGAGCCTAAAGGAGATAAAGATACGTTTCTTTTTTTTATTTTATTCGACCTATAATATCAGATAGAAAGTTCGCAACTTGAATCGACCACCGAAAGGTCAGGGTTAATCCACTCCTGCCTTATACTCTGCTCAATAGGGAGAGCAAATAAAAAAGCAGGCAGAACTTTTGTCCCACCTGCCATGCTTCAGCATTTATTGTTTTTTTACTTTCCCGCATTGGCTAATAATTCAGCCGAATGAAAATCATACAATTGAGCTTCTGAATTTAAGTGATTCATCTTTTTAGTTTTTATTTGTTATATGATTATAGGTCAAGCAAAACAAAAAAAAGAAAGGGAGATATTTAAAATCCCTCCCCTGTTTTTGCCCCTTTTTATGCTTATAGAGTGATTAATTGTTGAAAAGCACTCTCTGCTATCTTTGAACTTGCACCGTTCATCAGGGAGTCAAATTTAACATCTCCTGTTCTGTATTTTTGAACGTGGTCTAAGTAGTGAGTGATTCCGTTGTAAGCACCCCAAGCCGTACCAATTATTTTATCTTGTCCGATTCCGTCAAAGTACGAAGCCATAACAGCCTCTCTAATGTTCGTAATTCTGGTTGAATCATCTTTTTCACTTTTGAACAAGTTTTCAACAAGTTCCTTAACACGTGCATCTGTGATGGATTTTTTTGCAAGTGAGTTAAACAATTCATTTGTTTCAGTTACAAACTTGTGAGAAATTCCAAGCAATTTGTGAGCATCTTCAAGACGTTTTGATGCACTTGTGGTATGACGTATTGCAACTCGTGAAATAGTGTTTTTAAGGGCTGCATTTAAGGTATTTTGGCATACAACTCTTACAGGTGTTACCGCTGCAATTATTGAACCTGAACCATCGTGTGAACTTGTTAAAAGAACGTAAACCTCTGTGATGTCATCAGTTCCATCAATTTTGATAACATCAGGCATTTTTGCACTTACAAAAATTCTTTCACCTTGCCCCAAAACTCCTGCCGTTTCAAACATTGCGATTTTGCCCCCAACAATTGAATCAAAAAATCCAAATGCTTCTGTGTTTTGTACGATTGTGTAACGGTTTCCCACTACTCCCAAAGGCATATTTGTATCTTTACGGTAAGAAACAAAATTGTTTGGTACTACAATACTTTTGCCCATTTCAACATCAAAAGTACAAGGTTTTAAAGCTACTTCGTAGTCCAAACTTGCCAATTTGATTGCTTCTTCAGAAGTCATTGCACCTTCCACAATTTGTCCTAAATTGTGCCATGCTTTTTCAGTACTTGCAAAACTTGTTTTGCCATTTACATTTTCTAAGTTGTGTGCCATTTTCGTTTTGGGTTTTTAGTTTGTTTGTTTATATTATTATAGGTCAAAGAAAAGAAAAAAAAGAAAGTACTTTAAGCTGAAAAGAAAATTAGTTTTTACTTCTCCATAATTTTATTGCATTTTTTATGGAATAAAAAAAGTATTTTTGCCCGTTAATATTTATACAGCCGTTAGCATATTTATAGGCATAAATACCATTTCTAACTTTTGTCTTACTTAATGGAGTTTCAAATAACATAGTTCGTTTGTTTTGGTTATATTATTATAGGTCAAAGAAAAGAAAAAAAAGAAACTTATCCAAGCCTAAACAAAAAACCGACCAAAATATAAGGCATCAATATTATAGGTCAAAGAAAATAAAAAAAAGAAAGACCAGCAGAATATAAGGTAGGAGTGGATTAACCCTGCCCTCTCGGAGGTCGATTCTGCTTTGTAAGGCATCTCTCTTGATATACTTATAGGTCAGAGAAAACAAAAAAAAGAAAGGGAAAAATCCCTCTCATTTAACTATTTCGATTTGCCGCCCTTCTTAATCTCCGCATATCTTTTCCGCTCGGATATTTCATCGGGAAAACACTTATTCGTATTTCTTTATCACTTTGCATTATTTTAATATCTCCCATCGTTTTTGTTTTTAAATTTATACTTCTATTAAACTACATTCATCTTCAAGGTCTTTCAATGGAATACGTCCATTATTTGAACTGTAATATCCCTGCTTTTCAAATCGTTTTGCCCATTCAGTAAAAGCCGCAATTGCCTCTTCTCTTGTTGCATAATCTTTCTCTCTTTCGATTGCAAATCCATCAGGAGAAAGAACATCGTATCTTTTCTTTTTTGCCATTTGTTCGATTGTTTTGGTTTATATTGTTATAGGTCAAAGAAAAAGAAAAAAAGAATTATCTAATCGGAACAACTGAGCCATTTTTACCTATCCATCCCACAACTTTTTGAACTGGTATAGTACCCGAACGATAACTATCTCCAAACAAAGTATCTCCACAAAATCCGCCCCTTTCTATATTGTTAGTGCATACTGTGGTCAACTTGCCATCATTGGCAACAATCGTATCACCTTTTGATATTTGTGAAATATGTACGAGCTTTATCTCTGCATTATCCATGAGTTCGATTGTTTTGGTTATATTATTATAGGTCAGACAAAAGAAAAAAAAGAAACTACTCCCTTATCCATTCAGAATAAGTTTTAAATTCTTTCTCTTTTATTTTTTTAATAACCAATTTTTTCATCAGTTTTTTATTGTCTTTTACTGTGTCAAACTCATTATTTGTAACATAAACAAAGATAGGGAATTGACTACCTTTAAAAATAGGTGTCAGGTTTTTACCGCCTTTGTGTGATACCAACACTCCTATTGATGTTATTTCGTTTGCTTTCATAATATTATAGGTCAAAGAAAACAAAAAAAAGAAACTATACTTTTCCGTTCAATAGGTACATATCTACTCCATCAAGCAATAACGGATTTTTACATTCAGCACATTCGCAAATATAAACATACCTATTTTCTTTCATAAAACGTTTTTCTTTGGTATGGTTATATTTAACCAATTTATTGCAATTCCTGCATCCCTTCAGAAATAATTCTTTAAACTGAAAATAATCTGTATTGAGAATGGCTTTACTAACAAGAACATTATGGGCAGTTACAGTAGTTGTCATTGTGGTTTTGGTTGGTATATTATTATAGGTCAAAGAAAAAGAAAAAAAGAAAGGGGGTAAGGACGCTATCCCAATCCTTACCCCTTTAAAACAACAAAGACGCTATCCCAATCTTTGCAATCCATCCAATCGGGCAACCACTCCCGCATTTTAAACAAACCAAACCAAAAATTATCTTTTACGGTAGGATATTAAATACTTTTTATAATTTTGTTTTTTAACAATGTTTATATTGTAGCCTATTGAATCCAATTCGGCTTTTAAATCTTTATACTCTTGTTCTGTGGCAGGTCGTGATTGACTAATACAAGCTTTATAATCTCCCGAACTATGTTGCCCAATGTGTTGATAAGTTGTAACATCTCCTTTGCGTGTGCAAACCTCGTGAGGAAATAATGCAAACACGTTGTCTTTATACTCTTTTGCAGTGTCAACTCTGAAAATCATATCGGTTACTTCTGTGTCTTTTTTCATTTGCTCTGATTGTTTTGGTATATTCTTATAGGTCAAAGAAAAGAAAAAAAAGAAACATTATTTTGCCGTACCTAAATAATCATAAACTCTCCGCTCTCCTTCCATACCAACGAACTCAAAATTACAAACCCCTGAATCAAAATTATCTCTCTCGTATGCAATTGTAACACAAGTCATTTCATCCTCTCTCTGACTTACAAAAGTCATAATTCCATCCTTTTGAGGTCGTGGTTGCTCTCTTTTATCGTTGAGGTCAATTCTTTCATTTGCAAAAGTTAAATCTCTTGAAATTTCAACCGCAGTTTTATAATTTTTTCCAAGTGGTGTTCTCAAGCCAAACTGCTCAACAAGGTCTTTCCAATTAGATATTTTCGGGCTTAATATTTTTTGTTCCATAATTTTAAATCCAATTTAAACGAAATTTAAAGCAATTTAATGTAATGAATTTTTTACTTTTACGTGGTTGAGTTTGTTCAGCAGGTATGATTGCCTTTAACGTTCCATCTTGTTTAAAGATTTCTGTTTTTACAAACCCCTTATAAATGCCATTGGTTTCTTTAACTCGTTTGGCATTTAATGTAATAAATTCAAATGTTTTCATATCCTTATAGGTCGAATAATTTAAAAAAAAGAATTAACCCAACTGTGCATCCAATGATACAAATAATTTGTATTCTTCCAAAAATTCAGCTTTTTTCTCTTTTACAAATTTAGAAAAACCTTTGCCCGAAATTACCGCCTCAATCATTGCAATTCTCGTTCTCAATTCAACGTGTGCAGGTGTTAATGCTACTTCGTCAGAACCATTTGAAATATTTTGCATTGGCTCTACTGTAATATTTACATTAGAATCTTCATCTGTCATCCAAGATGTTTTAAATCCTACTCTGTTTATCGGTTGAGTTTTCATGGCTCTGTGGTTTTGGTTATATCCTTATAGGTCAAACAAAACAAAAAAAAGAAAAATTTTAAATTGCTCCTGCTCCATCTAAATAGAATAATAACCAAGTACGCAAATTTATATCCTTTGGTGCTTCTGCTATTAATTGCTCCGCTGATTCGCCTTGTACAAAAAAATCACCGAATGAAATTGTAGGGAGCGAAAGGTTAATTTTTACATCTCTATAAATACTGCCACGTTTTTTTAAAACTTCTTTAGCAAATTGAGAAACTGATTTTTTAAATTCTTTGCGTGTCATTATGATTGGTTGTTTTGGTTATATCCTTATAGGTCAAACAAAACAAAAAAAAGAATTTTAACTTTCAATAGTGATTCCTGCTTCCGCAAATATTTTTTTAATATCATTGTTATAAATACAATAACCATTGATATTGCCTTGTCGCAACAAAATATCTGCAAAAAATATAACCATCTCCAGGTCAGACCTGCTACAAGAAATTCCATACAGCTTTACACTTTTGTACTCGCTGCTATCAATAAGTTTATTTACTTTGGCACGAAGTGCTAATAATTTTCTGTTCATATCCTTATAGGTCGTTGATTTTAAAAAAAAGAATTAATATGGCAAATGTGAAAATGAATTAACAACTGGATATATAAACCCTTGTTCGGTTGACGGATTGCCATCTTTAAACCAAAAAGAATGATTATTAATCCACAAAGGATTTTTCATACCATTGAATTTAAGAAGTGCTTTCTGTTCATCTGAAAGGTCGCTACCTAAAATAAGTTTGTTTCCATTTGTATCTGTTTGCTTTCTCATATCCTTATAGGTCAGGGAAAGAAAAAAAAAGAAAGAATCAATTTTTTGGTTTTACAATATCCCAACGGTGAACCAAATTACCATCATATTTGCCACCAACAATTTCAAAAAAGGCATCATCATAAACCACCATCTTTGCATTAAGAAATTTTCCTTCATTTGAAAAGGTCATACTCTTTGCTTTTTTCTTATTTTCAGCTTTTCTGCCCTCTTCAAATATTTGTTGTAATAAGCTCATGGCGTTGGTTGTTTTGGTTATATTATTATAGGTCAAAGAAAACAAAAAAAAGAATAGGGAGCGTTTCTTTTTTTTTCTTTGCCCGACCTATAAGTATAGATAGAAAGTTCGCAACTTGAATCGACCACCGAAAGGTCAGGGTTAATCCACCCCTGCAATAAACTCTGGGGAGAGCTGCATCAAAATTTACTGAAGCGTTTAGCCCCCGCTGTTAAACGGGGGTGCTGTTGTGGCTGCCAATGCCATAAACCAAGAAGAGGGAGCGAACTCAAATTATCAATTTTTTTTCATAGCGTGTGTTTTTGGTTCTTATATCTTTATAGGTCAGGGAAAGTAAAAAAAAGAAGGGGGATTTTTTCACCCCTTAACTTTTTTAGTCAATAATTATAAACTTTGTTTTGTTTAATGTTAATGAAATAATATTGCTTAAATTCGGATTAATAGTGTGAAAGTCTTTATCTTCTGACATATTGCCACGTCCTGACGAAATTTTTGGTGCAAAATGTGAAGGCATAAACAACTCTTTTTTAATTGCGTCCTCTTTAGAAATACGTTTGCCCTCGTGAAAATAAACAGTCGTTGGAATTGTATGATTTTCAACCGTAGCAACAAGATAGTGTTTTGTCCTTGTTTTAACGTCTATGGCAACGATTCCCTCGTCATTGATATATTCCTTGCCTGACATACTTTGAGCGGTAAAATTCGCCTCTTCGCCCTGTTTAACTAAATCTCTGTTTATTCGGTTTTCATACTTTGCGCCAATGGTACAATTAACTCTGACAAATTTTTGTAAAACTTTTTGCTTGTTTACCGTTTTTGCTCCGCTTTCATCTACGAAATAAACTATGTTTCCAAAAGCTACATTTGTAGCAGATATGTTTTTGCGAAATTCGCTTAACAAGTTCAACAATTCAACTTTTGTAATGTGTTTTTTTATTACTGTTTCCATTTGTTTGGTTGTTTTGGTTATATCCTTATAGGTCAAAGAAAAGAAAAAAAAGAAACGTCTATTTTGCTATTTCTCTACGCTCTTTTTTATTAAACGCCCTTCTGACTTGTATAGCAGTCATTTTATATTTTTCCATCACAACACCAATAACCAAATTATTAGAATGTACGGAGGATAACTGTTTTAAGAATGTCTGTTTCATTTGGTTGTTTTGGTTGGTATATTATTATAGGTCAAAGATAATAAAAAAAAGAAACGCAAAATCCAAGCCAAAATATAAGGTAGGTGCGGATTAATCCTACCCATTTTCAGCGGGGATAGATTCTGCTTATCAAGGCATCTCTCTTATATTATTATAGGTCAAAGAAAAAGAAAAAAAGAAAGGGAAATTAATCCCTTTTTATTTAATAATTCATATACGTTTTATTAAATATTATCATTCGCTCCGCTTGCTTGCTTTTTGACATAAATTTTAAAGTTCGTTTAAATGCTTCACGAATGTAAATTTTTTGAATGGCTTTCATAAGTTTGTTTGTTTTGGTTATATTATTATAGGTCAAAGAAAAAGAAAAAAAGAATTAAGTAACCCTATTATTCCATTGGTTAATTGCCTGACATCCTTCTGCTTTTTGCATATTTAATCCACAAGTAAAACATCCAACTTGCTCTTTTAAGTAAGTAGCTTGTTTGTAAGTATCTAATTTATTTGAAACATCTTGTTGAGTTTTTTCATCTATAATTTTAAAATAAACATCTTTACCTCCGCAACAAGGACATGGCTTAATTAATTTTTGAAGTGCTTTTATTAATATTGAGTTCATAGAGTTGTTTGTTTTGGTTATATTATTATAGGTCAAAGAAAAAGAAAAAAAGAAAAGGGGAAACTCCCCTGACTATTCAATAATAATTTCATCTTTATTATCATTTTCACCAAATACATTCACCGCTTTAAATGTATGTGCTAATTCAGTCAATTTATCCCCCAATTCGCCCAAATCCCTATCCCAAAATCCAACGCCATGGTGATTGCGAGTAAGCCAAAAATCGTGTCCCAATTGAGCAGGTGTCATAGGTGTTTTATATTGTTTCAAAAGAGGCAATGCTCCCTTAACAAAGTTGTTTACATCTATTTCTGATTTTTTAATTGATTCAGCTGATATTTCAGCTACATTACGACCATCAAGTTCGGCAGTCCATAAAGCAGCAATAAGATAATGATTTATTACAGATTCCTCTTTCATCGTTTGGTTGTTTTTGATATATTCTTATAGGTCAGACAAAAGAAAAAAAAGAATCTAACTAATAGCATCTTCTATGGCAAACCATATTTTCTTTGCGCTTAAATCAATTACCAATTCAGGACTTTCTTTTTTAAGCCAATCTCTAACATATATCATACGGTCATACCTTGAAACATTATTGCAACGGCTTGTATGCCATAACTCTATAATTTTTGCTTTTAATTTCTCGTTTTCCATATTATTATAGGTCAAAGAAAACAAAAAAAAGAATCTACTTCGTTTTATTTTCAATACGTTTCTTTTCAGCTTCTTTTAAAATACGCTTCTTTTCTTCTAAAGTTAGAAAATTCCCTTTTCGCTGCTTTAACAAAAGACTTTTAATCGGTTGACAATTTGCCCAATCTTCTGCTCTTGTACTGTATGAATAATATTTGCTTTTAGGATAGTCAAACATAGCTATATCGTTTTGGTTTATATTCTTATAGGTCAAACAAAAGAAAAAAAAGAATTAACTTGCTTGTTTATATGTTAATACCAATGTTTCGCCCTCATAAATTTCAATAGAATCATTTGTAAATTTACAGTCCGAAGCCTTTGGATATTGCAACCAACTATCAGAAATTGTGCCGTCCGTTTTTACTTGTTTAAAAGCAATTGAATTACTTTGTTTGATGCTCACCTCACGAACCCCTAAATCCTTTGTAGTATAAATAGCTTTTCCATTTTCATCACGCCCTGCAAAAGTTAAATGATGTTTAGCTTCCCATTTAGAGCCTATTGTCGCTAACTTTTTAAAATCTGCTAAATTTTTCATCGGTTGGTTGTTTTGGTTGGTATATTATTATAGGTCAAAGAAAAGAAAAAAAAGAAAGGTTAACCCCTTCTTTTTATTTCAATATTTTCATCTATTACACTAAACAAACTTTCAATATCAATGTCATTAAAAACTGCCTTAATCGTGCCCTGATTACTCGTTAAATATATATCAAAGTAGTCAGCACCATTGATAAATATATAAACGTGTCCTGTATGAATTAGACCGCTTACATTGAAGCGTAGTGCTGAATTGGTCATTTTGATAAACTTATGTGCGCCCCAACACCAAAAACGTTGTTTATGAGCCTGTAAAAAGTTCATTATTTCGGCACAATCTAAATCTCTGCCTTTTTTTAACTCTTCTATGTTGATTTTTTCGCCTACGTTCATCATTTGGTTTGTTTTTGGTATATCTTTATAGGTCAGACAAAAGAAAAAAAAGAAAGTCCTTTAGGCTTAAACAACTTTTTCTTTTTTTAGAAAATCTCGACCTATAAGAATATACCAACCAAAACAAACTAATATGACAATCTACATTCAAGCTAAAAGCAAAAAAGAGTTAAACGAGAAATTAGCCAATAAAGAACAAATCAAAGGTACTGAATACGATATGTTTAGCACCAATCCATGTATATTGAACGAATTACCAACAGGTACGGTTGTAAAGGTATTTGAAAAGTATGTAGGTGGTAATCCTTATGCTAAATCATACGGTGTATGGAACAAAGAAAAAAAGAAAATCTCGTAAAGAGTGGGGAAAATTTCCCCTTTCTTTTTTTTCTTTTACTCGACCTATAATAATATGAAAAAGAAAAACAATACGAAAATCACTAAGCTACAAATTATGCTAATGGAACGTGCAGCTAATCGTCAGGCAAAGATTGAACTCGGTGTGCCACATTTTAAACATAAGGTACACAAGTCTGTAAAGGACTACAAGAGGAAGCCGAAGCATCAAGGTAAGGGTCTTGATTAAGGGGTCTAAATAGAACCTTAGAGCCTATAAATTAGGGGTCTAAGTGGGTCATTTAAGGGGTCTATTTAGGCTCGCACCTTTAATAAGCCCCCTAAATTAGGACCCCTCAAGGACCCGCCCAGGTCCACGCAGATTTTTTTTCATTTTTTTTGGTTCAAAATTCTCAACCAATCAAAGCGCCTATAAACATAGACTCTTCTCTTTTTAATTATAGGGTACCCCTTTTTCTTTGCGCACTTCTACTATGTGTCCTGTAAAAATTTTTTTTTAAATTTTTTTGTTTTTAATTTTCCATTGTAAAAATATTACTTATGACCTTAAAATGTCTTATATGGGCCAGGAATATACCTATGAGATAAAAACTGATACTTATGCTAAAGATACTCAACTTGGTAATTGAATTTGAATGTAGAGGGAAGGATTCTGGAATAAATGCTACACAG
>JAHFPP010000002.1 GCA_023266675.1 Candidatus Woesearchaeota archaeon | reverse complement strand
ACAAATCAGTTGATGAACCATAAGTGAAGTTTTCATCACTTACACTCCAACTTGTTGAATTAACTTTATTTGTAGAACCGATTGTGCCATTGCTTTTTACAATACTAATGCGAGAATCTTTAACATCCCCAGTTATGTTACCAGCGTTTGTCGAAGGGAACGCACGATTTGAGCCCCATATGATACGAACGGCACCATTAGCTCCTGCACCTTGAAGTCCACTTCCATCTCCACCACCTCCACCATATAACCCTCCGTTTCCACCATTATTAGGAACACCATCAATCCCATTAACTCCACCACTACCTCCCTTACCCCCACCCGTTCCTGCAGCAGCACCTGCTCCATTACTTCCTTGCCCATATATTCCCACACCACCGCCTCCGCCACAATAAGCAGTATCTACTCCATTATCAAATCCTGTACCCCCGCCTCCACCACCACCGGAACCGCTTGCACCACCTGAACTAGAACCTGTACCATCTCCTCCAGATCCTGAGTAACCTCCTGCTCCACCACCACCACCATAATAAAGTATATTAGGACCACCATGTCCACCATTACCTCCACCATCTCCTGTATAAGTTCCACCAACACCATTATTATTTGAACCTCCGCCTCCTTTTACAGTTCCTGTGCTAATAAAATATGAATCTTCAACGAAAGATCCTTGACCAACTACAACGGTATAATTAGTTCCTGGTGTAACAGAAATATTATTTTTATAACCTAAACCTCCGCCACCGCCACCACGTCCTCCACCACCACCAACTGCAACAATATTAACTTTTGTCACATTTGATGGTGCTGTCCACGTAAATGTACCTGCTGTTGTATACGCAGTTTCTCCAACAGCATCACGTTTGTGTTCTATTATTATTTCTATTCCTGTGATGTTTGTGTTTGTTGTTGGGATGTTGAAATTGAGGTTTTGTGCTTTTAGATAATTTGTAATATTACTTCCGCTTGGTGTGGCGTATGCATATTTTCCGTCATTAGTTGACGCGTTTGTAATATTTGTCCAAGCTGTGTTTCCAACGGAGGAATCGTTTGTCAAGTTTGTTGAAGTTCCAAGTCCTGTGTTTGTGTTTGTTATTTGCGTATCATTTGAAAGTAAATCCAGCATGCATGCAGTTACACTTTGACTGCTTGCAGAGAAGTTGCTTGCAGTCAGTGTGAATCCTTGTCCTACTAAGTCATATGCTTTTATTGAAATATTATTTATGTTTATGTTTCCAACGTTGGAAATGTTTATTGGAGCGGTTGCTGTTTTATTTCCTGTTCCTGGAATAACGTTTGTCCACATAAGCATTAAAGGATTTAATATTATGTTCATATTTGAATTAATAAAAACGTGGGCAGAAGAGTTGCTTGCATTAGCACAAGAATTATCGCTTATTGACGCGTTAATAGACCAGCTGCCAGTGCCGTCATAAAACTTCATGCTTACATTGCAGCTGTAATTAGCCTTGTTAACAGTCATGTTAGACAGCCTAACACATGCACCGGTTCTATTAGCCTCACCGGATAAATTTAAAACAACTAGTGCGCTAGAATCATTCAAATCAGCAAAACCATTTGGGTCACTGGCCTCAAAATAAACCTCAACATTAGTAGTTGCCGCAGGACCTGCATTCAAACTCCATGAACTAAGCGTGCTATTAACAAAAACAATAACCGGCGCAGAATTGCCAATAGACAAAGAAACATTATTACTAACAGAAACAGCAAACCCAGTCAAGTCGCCAAATGATATTGGTAGAATCATAATTATTATAATTATAAGAATAATACTCTTCAAGCTTAAGCGTTCATTCATAATATTTTCTCTTGTTAATCATTCTTCCTTCAAATTAACTGTCGCGACCATTGTTACTGTTTTTTTCAAGTTGTATTTTTTTCTAAAGGATAATATGAAATCGTTGAAGTCCTCAACGTCTTTGAATTTCATTTTTATCATTAAATCGTATTCACCTGTGACGCCAAACACATCTTTAATGTGACTGTCTTTGAATGCTGCTTCAGGAATTATTGCCCCTTCGGATGATACAAGCATCAAGACAATGAAGTTTTCAGAGAAAGCTTTATTGTTTGTTTTAATTGTAAACTTTTCAATAACACCTTCTTCTTTGAGTTTAGAAATTCTTTGGTGCACAGTGCTTGGTCGAAGATTAAGCTCTTTAGCTATAGTCCTAATTGTTTTGCTAGCATCCTGTTTAAGCTTGCTGAGAATTAGCGTATCTTTGTCATCGAGCTTCATGTTGAATTGCTATAAATGTTAGTAAAGAGTCCCTCTTTGTCGGGGGTTAAACTTCTATAAGAAGCCGAAGGACTCCTTACCCACAAATATAACTGATAATCAATTTTGTACAGCAAGTATTTATACTTTACTAAATTTGTCCAGTTATTATACTATATTACGGACAAAATCCTATATTTTTAAAATAAAGTATATAAATATACAGAAAAATCATGTTTTTGGTGATTTTTATGGATAAATCAAATGATTACAAAGTAAAAGATATTAGTTTAGCAGAATTTGGACGAAAAGAGATAGTTATAGCAGAGAAAGAAATGCCTGGATTAATGTCAGTCAGGGAAAAATATGGAAAACAAAAACCGCTAAAAAATGTGCGGATAATGGGTTCACTTCACATGACAATCCAGACGGCAGTGCTGATTGAAACACTCGCTGACCTTGGAGCTGATGTTAGATGGGCTTCATGCAATATATTCTCAACACAGGACCACGCAGCGGCGGCCATTGCAAAAAGAGGAATTCCTGTATTTGCATGGAAAGGAGAGACGATAGAAGAATACTGGTGGTGCACTAAGCAGGCATTGATATTTCCTGGAAACAAAGGTCCAAACTTAATTGTTGACGACGGCGGAGACGCTACACTGTTCTTTCATAGAGGATACGCAGCAGAAAATGATGCAAAAATTCTAAGTCAGGAAAATGATAATATAGACATGAAAGAAGTCAATAAAATACTTAAAGAAATTCAGTCTAAAGACAAAAAGTTCTGGCATAACACGTTAAAAGAGTTCAAAGGAGTCTCTGAAGAAACAACAACGGGAGTTCATAGACTTTACCAGATGCAAAATGAAGGAAAACTTTTATTTCCTGCAATTAATGTGAATGATTCAGTTACAAAATCAAAGTTTGACAACCTTTACGGATGCCGTGAATCACTTCTTGACGGAATCAAGAGAGCAACTGACGTGATGATTGCAGGAAAAGTCGCAGTAGTATGCGGCTATGGAGACGTTGGTAAAGGATGCGCTCAAAGTTTAAGAGGATTTGGCGCAAGAGTGATAGTCACTGAAATTGACCCAATATGCGCGCTTCAGGCTGCGATGGAAGGGTACCAGGTAAACACTGTTGAAAGCACGCTAGGAGTTGGCGACATTTATGTCACAACAACAGGAAACACTGACATAATCACAATTGATCACATGAAAAAGATGAAAGACCAGGCGATTGTATGCAACATCGGGCACTTTGACAATGAGATACAGGTAAGTCAGCTTGAAAAATACCCGGGAATAAAAGAAGTAAACATTAAGCCACAGGTGGATAAGTTTATTTTCCCTGAAGGACATGAAATATTACTACTTTCACGTGGTAGACTTACGAATCTTGGAAACGCAAATGGCCACCCTAGTTTTGTTATGAGTAATAGCTTCACCAACCAAACATTGGCTCAGTTAAAGCTTTGGAAAGAAAAATTAGACATTGGAGTTTATATCCTGCCTAAAGAATTAGACGAAGAAGTTGCTAGATTACATTTGGAGAAGATTGGTGTTAAGTTAACAAAATTGACTAAGAGACAGGCTGATTATATTAGTGTTCCAGTAAATGGTCCTTACAAGTCAGAACATTATAGATACTAAGCATCTTTTTTTATTATTTCTTTTATTTTTTTATACGGATTTCTTCCAAAGTAGGTTTTAATATCAAGTCTTAGAGATTTTTCTAACTCTATTTTTGATGGAAATTCTTTATGATTCTTAACAAATTCGATAATTTTTTCTCTTGTTAGGTTATAATGTTCTTCTTTCTCTTTAGAATTAACTCTAGATTCCTGAATCCATTTTATTGAGTATAAATATTTATGTAAATTGTATTTTCTCATAAATTGTATAATTTTATCTCCGTTAATGATATCAATATTTTCCATTTTAAGTTTACATTTTTCTGTTGTTGTGATAAATATTCCTTTAGAAATGTTTTCTTTCTTCATGTATCTTGATAATTGATTAAGTTCTCTTTTAGTTATGCAATAATCTTTTCTGTATGCTTTTATCTCTACAAGACATTTATTTCCATCTTTATCAATTATTGTCATATCTGAAAATTTATTAAAATCTGTTTTTGATTCAATGGATACCCTTAGTAATTTATAGCCCATTCTATAAAATAATTCTTTAATTATAAGAGTAAGAACTCTTTCTTTCTGCTTTCCTAGAATTATTGGAGAGGGTCGCTCATAGCTTATATTTGCATCTCTATAAGCTTGATAAATATCATCATAAAGATTGTAAAAAGAAAGATTTAGACTTTTCTGGATATATTGTGTACTTGGGTAAAATCCGTTTGAAACATTTAATTGGATAAAGTCTCTTATTGATTGTTTTTGTTTTTCAATTTCTTCAGAAGTATAAGTATGCGCTAAAATAATCTTTTTCATAATCGAGTTCTTGACAATATTATAATCAATTCCTGCAATTGTATAAAGATCATTTAAATCTTTAAAATATGTATCAATATGTATGTTTAACTCGGTTTCAATATCTGATTTTGAGAGATAACTTCCTTCTTTAGCTTTATTTTTAACAAATTCAATAATTTTGTTTATAGCATATTCTCTTGGACAGTGGGCTAAGGGAACATCAAGGTTTAAGTTTTGATACATATCAAAGATATTCTTAAAATAGTTATAAAGTTCAACATGAAAAACTTTTCTTATTTCTCTTTTTGAAACAAATCGGTTTTCTTTAATGTAAACTTCCTTTGCATAATTAAGCAAAGCTTTTATCTTCTCCTCTCTGGACATTTTCGAGATGTCAACTTTATTCTCTTGAATTATTGTTTTTATTTTTTTAGTCATTTTATATCACTGAATTTCTCACGTGAAACCTGCGTAAATGATTTATTTATTTGAGTAAATCATAATTTGGCAGTTGAACTTACAAATTGTGATTAAAATATAAGTAAAAACTAAAAATAAGAAAGAGAATTAGTTTATAAACTTCTCGTGCACAGCTGTCCAGTGCGTCCAGTGGGAACCCGGATAAAGTAACAATAGTTAGGTATATTAAGATTATTTTCAATTAGAAATTATCTCTAAAAGAAAGAGAATTATGTATTTCAAAAATTAAGATTTTAAGATATAATTAGATATTTATATTAATTAGAAGTATTATACTTAAAGTTACTACAAAATGAATTCAAGAAATAAATTATCAAAGGAAAAAATTGAATTATTGACTGATGAGAAAATTGAACAGTATTTAGTAGATTATGTTGTGAATGATGTAATCAAAGAACAGTGGGATGAACAGTATAAATTAGTAATGTCTCTTCCGGAACCAATTAGAGTAAATTATATTACATTTATGTTAGAAGGTGAAATTAGTAATGGTGGGTATGGACAGTATTTTTTTAATTCTTCAGGGATATTTGCATATGATGCTGTTGATGCTTTGAAAATTATCGGAGCTTCTAAAAAAGCTGATATTACAAAGAAAGCACTATTAAAAATAACACAAAATAAACTTTCAAAAGCAGAATACATTGAATTACAGAAAAACAGGGAGTTAATTGAAAATGTTGATAAAAAAGTTATTAAAAAAAGAGGAGATAAATTAAGTCAACATGAATATTGGTGGAGTATCTTACAAGAATATTCTGAAGATATGGATGAATTTGATGATGCTTTTTATGATAACTCAGAAGATTTAACTAAGTTAAGAGTAAAATATCTTAGAAGGAATATGAATAAATTTTCACTAGATAAGGGTAATCTTAATTTTTTAAAGAGATTTTTATATAGTAAATTTAGAATATAACATATGTATCCACTTTAAAGTGGTTTAATCTCCTAAACCTTTATAAGTTTCTTAGTATTTACTCTATAAAGTATATTGAAAAAATCTCAAATGGCAAAAAAAGACTCTCTTGAAGATATAATAGGTGAACTATGTGCGGCATTAAAAGAGTCATACATAGGTACAGTCAGCCATTCTTATGAGATAATGAAAGAGAGAATTAAGAATAATGAATTAAGGGAGCGATGGTATTTTACTGCAGATTTTCCAATGTATACTGTTGAAAATGACAAAGTAATCCTTTACTTTGCAAAAAGAGAGCATAATTTGATTTTTAGGCACATTGACGACGCTGTGAAGCAGATAAAAGAGACAAGAGATTACACACCATCGCTTGACGAAATGAACGAAATCAAAGAATCAGTTAAGATAGGTGAAACAATTAAAATTGATTTATCAGAATTAAATCTTCAAAAGCACACTGATGACGAATTGTGCTATTTTGAAATTTCAACGGCGTCAAAATCTGAAAATGAAAGTAATAATTATGATAGCCTGAATAAAACTCAGAGAAAATTTGCAGAAATGGTTTATGGCAAAGGTGAGGACTTCAAGGAAGTCATGAAAATGCTAAAAGATAATAAAATGGAAAAAACAAGGATTTATGTCTTGAATCCTGAGTATGTAAAAAAGAAAGCTAAAAATGGAAATGCAATTAGCCGTGCATCATGGGTAAATCGGTTTCTTATGAACTCAAACTTTGACGCCGGAGTGCATAATGTAGGAAGTGCTGGCGGATGCATTCGCGCAGTTTTAGATGCAAAACCAAAAGGTGTGACACAAGATGATATTAATAGCGCTTATAGTATTTTAATAACAAATCCTGATAAAATAGATGATAATAAATATGCTGGATTATCAGGGCTTGTTACAAATTATATTACTGGACGGCAGAAATTGACTAAAGAATAAGATATTCTAAGAAAAAATATAAGTAAAAAATAAAAATTTATTTTACAAGCCCGTGCTTTTCAAGAATTGTTTTATATTCGTGAAATTCGCCGCTTCGCTTAAATGCGTCCTGCTTTTCCTCGTCAAGGTCGTGGATCACTGACAAAGTTATTTTTGAAATTCTTTTCAAATCTTCCCTTAATTCGTGTGGGTCATCAGAATGCTTTGCTGGTTTTCCTTCAATTACCCGTTCAATCTGCTCAACAGGGATATCCTCATCTGCTGCGTGTTTTGGTTTTGATTTAAGCATACTCTTAAATTTTGAGAAAAGCCCGTCTTTTTTGTGCTCAACTTCTTTCTCAACTTCATTGAGTGTATCGTAATCCTCTACTACTTCTTCCATTTTTTCCTGGACAGCTTCAGGCTTGGACACTACCTCTTCCTCGATAGTCTCCTGCTCCTGTTTTGATTTTCCTTTAAGCAATCTCTTAAAAAAATTCGGTTTTTTTTCTTCTATGTGTATTTCGTGTTCTGACAAATTCTCAGGCAGACTGTGATCGTGCTTCTTAAATTTCCGGTGAATTTTTGCGAAATGATTGGATAATTTTTGAAGTATTCCTGATTCTTTTCGTCTTGTAACCCTAATATATTTATTCATTGAACGGTTAAATCCTTTTTGATCGTCGATGCTTAACACCTCCAGCTTATTTTTACATAAACCTTAGTGGGAGTATTTAAAATCTTCGGTTTTTTGCCTGTTAATACCAAATTATTTATATATAGCAATGGAAATTAATCATTGTAAAAAATTTTCATTGCTTATTAGACAAAGAAATGTATGATTTATGAGAAATTATTCTTTGTCTATAGTCAAAGTTTAGATAACTTTGAAGAGATTGGATTGGGTGAATTATTGTGAAAAAAGAGGTACGTATTTTTAGTAGGGCGCAGTTTAGCATAGAATATCTTGTGATGATGGGTTTTACGCTTGTTCTTTTGATACCGACAATACTTCTATTTGCTACAGAGTCTGAGCATATAAAATCTGATATTGCTATTTCACAGGCGTCTCAGATTGCAAGGGAGATAGCGTATAAGGCGGAGGAGATGTATTATCAAGGTGAGCCTTCAAAGACTACACTAAAAGTAAATATTCCACGCGGTATTGAAAACATGACTTTTCAAAACAAAGAAATCATAATTTATTATAAAACATCAGATAATGTTATTCTTGATATAAGCCAAATAACACCAATTAATATAAGCGGAAACATCTCAACAGTGCAAGGAGTTCATCTTATTGCCATAAAATCAGAGGGTGATTATGTATCGGTAAGCGAAACGTAACTGCGCAGGTGTCTGCTGAATTCATCATCATGCTTGGTGTGTCTTTGACTATAGGCATACTTCTGATTGGGACACTCACATATTTTTTCAAGGACCAGGTAGATGAGCAGAACGTAATAATTGCAAAAAATATTTTGGTGAGTGTTGAAAATGAACTTTTTTTGGCAACCAAAGTTGAACCAGGATATTTTAGAAATTTTGATGTACCTTTAAAACTTAACAATGTCGATTATAACATCTCTATAACAGGCGGCGACCTAATTATCACCTACAATAATATTGACCTTATAGCAAGTCTTCCAAATATTTCAGGAAATATAAAGAAAGGAGAAAACACTATAAGAAACATTAACGGCAAAATATGCTTAAATATAGAATTATGTTGACTGGATATTATGAAAAAAGCCCAAGCATTTACGCAGGACCTTATAATCGCGGTAGTAATAATAACAATGATGATACTTATTTTTTTTTCTTTTTACACAAATCAGAATATTGGAACAGAGAATATTGAAAACAATGTCATGTCAGAGACAAAAACAATTACGGATTATCTTACAACAAAAGGTTACCCTGATGACTGGAACTCAACAAACGTTGTGCGAATCGGATTCACAGATAATGATTACACATTGATGCTTGGTAAACTTGAATTATTTTCAAATATGACTAGAGATGATTACGATAAAGCGCGAACTCTATTAAAAACTAAATATGATTATATCATATTTTTTACTGATTATAACGGAAACGTATTAAATATAACAAATCAAAAGTTTATTGGCAAGCAGGGAATCAATAATACAAATATTGAATCGCTTGAGTCTCCAACTCACATTTCATCAATAACAAGGTTTGTTGTTTTAAGAGATAATAATAACAGCAGCGTACGAATAATTGAGATGGTAACCTATGTTTGGTCAAAAGAAAGATAAGGGAATACTTTTTACAACTGATGCAATGTTTGCAGGGCTGATAATAGTCATAGCCATGATATCACTCTCCCAGAATTTTGTGCATGAAGACAAAACGCCTGATTTAAGCTACATGTCATATGATATCGTAAAAGGTTTTTCTAGCATAAAAACTTATGAAATAAATAATTCATATATGAAGGAGATAATAGCAAGCGGTGTTGTTGAAAATCTCAATAACACCCTTCTTGAAACAATCGGTGAACTTTATGTTCTTAATAAGACTGTTGAAGCTGAGAATCTTGCAAGAAATATAAGCGCTGAATTGATACCTGGTAATTACGGGTTTTCAATATCAATAAATGATGAATTGGTTTATACAAATGGAAAGCCTGTAGGCCAGAAAGTAATGACTGCAAAAAGACTGATTTCCGGAATTGAGAGATATAAGCCGATTCGAGGTTCAACATCAAAGGTTTATCTTGAGGGGCTTGAAGAAAAAAAGGATTCAAGCTACATCTTTTTTGGAGGATTTATCGGCCAGGGAAACATTTCTGATTTCACAGATGATATACCAATCGACGCGAATATTACAAATATTTACGCAGAGATTGAGATAGGAAATGATATAGGTGACATATTCAATATATATTTTAACAATGTAAAATGCGGAATAAATCTGACAAAGAAATCAGGAGTAATGACAGCTGATTCTTGGAATCTTTCAACTTGTAAAAACAGCGTAATTCCTGGTGTAAGAAATAACATTTCAATAATTCCCCTTGGAAGTCTTGACACTGCATACCTAAGCGGAGGGTTTGTAAGATTTGACTATAAAACAAAACAGATGTATGACCCGGCACCTGAAGGTTATACAAAATTTTACTTTCCATCAATTGACGGCCTTATAAATATTTATTCCTCAACATACATTCCAGGTGATATAACAGATATGAGTGTCTGCGTAAAATACTTTGTTGACCATACAAATTCCAGCAATTCAACATTTTATCTTAAGATTGGAAACTCAACTGTTTTTACTGATACGAGTTCAACTACAACAACAATTCAATGCCTTGACGGAAGCGTGCTTGGAAGTCTTGGAATGAATTATTCATTCTTGTCAACAAAAAATATCCCGATAAGGATGGGTGCAGAGAATGTTAGTTATTTTGTTGAGTATTTAGGTTCTGCTGATGCCGTAATAAGCACTGATATATCCGGCAGCATGGGTTATGAGATGAATAGTGGTAATGATGGTGTTACAAGAAACTGCACTGACCCTCATATAAATGACTCAGATACCAACAGACTCAGTGTTGCCAAATGTCTTGATAAAACCTTTGCAACAAATATGTTAAACGTGTCTGGGAATAAAATTGGTCTTGTAAGCTATTCAACAACAACAGATAAAACACTTAATCTTTCAAATAATATTACGCTTGTAACTAGCAACATAAATAATTATTCGACAATTTTATGGACATGCATATGCTGCGGAATAAATTCTGCAACAAATATTCTTTCTATAGGAATTAATAGGACAGTGCTTGTTGCAAATGGCAGCGTATGGAGTTTTACAAATACAAGCTTTAACGGCACCCCAAAAAATGATGCTTCTAATAATTCGTGGTATAATTTTACATATGCCAATGAAAGCAGTTGGAAGACTGGAAATGCAACACTTGGTCACATTTTTGGAAATCCAAACATAAACACCGATATGGGGGGAGGAATCATATTCCTGAATTATTCTCACCCGGTAATGTGGGAAAATTCAAGCGATCTTTCATCTCCAGAAGCAGATTTCACACATGGTTGGAATTCCACTGCTAATACGTTTGGACTTGGAAGAGGTGATGATGGTTGGGACTGGAACGGGTCAGGAACATTAATTACGATTACTAATGTAAGTGCGGATTTGGAAAATTCAACAATATTCTTACAGTTAAATAATACCGTTGGCAAATATGTTAGCAGTCTTGTTCTTCCATCTTCAAACTTATCAATTGGAAAGGGTTGGATAAACGCATCCAACATGTATGGACCAGGAATAACTTTTGGAAATGGAACAGCGTCTTATAGAAATAATTCTTGGTATGGTTTTAACACAAATATTCCATTGGATAATTTGACAAGTTCAACAGTTATTAATGGATTGCTTGTAAACAGTAATTGCAGTGTAAATCCTAGCACAGGAACAAATACATTTTATATCCAGCTAAGCAATAATAATGGAACTTCATGGTCTCCGACTGTTGATGATACAGGAGATATTGGGACAGCTTATACATTAAGAAATAACACAAATGGTCTTGTCGAATTATGGGGTTTAACTTGGAATGCCTCAAGCGCAAATAATGCAAGAGTTAAGCTTGTAACAAATGTAGATTCTTCCCATCTTTCAAACCAGATTCGATGTGATTTTATAAAAATGCAAATCAATTATTCATTATTTCCAAATAATCAGATTGATATTAATGGGTCTGTCAGAAATTATTCAGGAGTTTTAACTGGAGTTCTGCCATCCTCATCGCTTGAGAATATTACTGTAACAGTGAATATAAACGCTTATAACAGTTCAGCATCTTCAGCAAATAATGGCACACTTCCGCTGTTGTTATTAAAAATGTATAATGGGACAGGTTTTGAATACATTGGAAATATGACACCAATTGGAAGCGGGAATATATCAAAGATAATAACAAATTCAAATATATTGTCTGCATGGAGCAGTCAAAGTAACAGAAATTTAAGTCTGCAGATTGCGTATATGGATGATAATTCAATAATTAAAGACGTTTTAAATTATTCAGCTGTATGGGTAAGTATTGTTAGCAGCCAGACTAATTTTACTGTGAATTTTTCTGGTCCTACAAATGGAGTTTTAAAATTAAATTTCTCAACAGGTTCCCCTTCACAAAACAGGTGTTCTAATTATGACTGTCAGGGATTTTATGGTGTTGATGTTGATATAACACCTGCACTTTATGCTGTAATAAACGCAAGCAATGGAAAATTTATTCTTGAATTCAATTATGAATGGGAGAGTAGTCCTGCAAATCCGTTTAGCAGCATTGTTGATGAAGTATGGATAAAATCAAGATGGATAAGTCCAAATAGCGGTGAGCACTATCTTGGTTCAGAAATTTCAAATGTTGATGGAGATAATACACTTGAAGTTGCAAATCAAAATAATCCTGATACTGAGTTTAGCGGATTTTTTTCAACTAACATCAAAGATTATGTGGAAGGACCAGGACACTATTATCTGGATTTTGGTGCTAAGTTAAATGCTGATAGCAGTAGCAAGTGGGGTGCTGCAAAGTTTGATAATGTAAGTTTAAAAGCATCTAACACTACTGAGACTTATTATCTTAGAAAACATTTTAATATTACAAATTTGAATTCTTTAAGCAAGATATTCATGAATCTTATGTCAGATAACAGTGCAAAAGTTTATCTTAATGGCGTTTTGGTGTTCAGTGATAATACAGTGAATAATGCGACTTATTGGAATACTGTCGGGCATCAGATTGCCAATAGTTATTTTAGGGAAGGAGAAAATGTTTTTGCAGTTGAACTTTTTACAAGTAGTGAGTTTAGCAGATTTAATATGGAATTATTTAGGATAAATGATTCGCGAAATAAAGCCATGCTGTTAATGACTGATGGACAGGCAAACAGGGAATGTTCAGAGCAGGGAGTTACTGCTGACCTTGATAATGATGACACAGCAGATACATCAATGGATGACGCAATACAGGCTTCGTGTGACGCTAGACGAAATTGGGGTATATCTGTTTATGCTGTTGGTTACAGTTCTGATGCTGATGAATCAACTCTTCAAGGAATAGCAGATTGCGGTGGAGGAATGTATCTTAGAAGCAATGACACAGCTGTCTTAAGTAATTTTTATGATGATGTTGCAGCAGAGATAATGGATGTTTCACGTGTAGAGCAAAAAATTGTCGTAACTGGTTCACCAACGCTGTCAAAATTATATGGTCAGGAATCGTATATTGAAATAAACTACACATCACCTATTCATGCTCCAGAAATAGGAGAAATATCAGCAAATTTTGAGAACAGAGGAATTTTGAACTGCACACTTTACAGTAATATATCCTCTAAACTTAGACTTGTTGATTCCAAAGTTTCTAGCTATTCATCAAGTAAATGGACTGATTACCTGTTTGTAAATAATGCGACAACGCATAATTTAAGCTGGTTTAACTCGGATTATCAATTTTTAGGTGACCCTTACATTGTTGGTTTTTCGCCTTTGCTTTTGAATTATGATAAAATAAATAATATAACTATAAGAACAGGAATTGAACCTGTAAACTCCACAGGATGCTCTCCAAATGACACATTTTTTTATACCGGCCTAATGAAATCAACTATTTCGTATAGCGAGGTACTTGAGTATGCTATAGGATGTAATTGGAATGTGCAGTTTGAGGATAATTCTGTATCAACGCTTAAAGTACCGCAGAATTATTTAGGGAGCAATAATTGCAGTTACAAAAGCAGCGGGATTATTTATAATGTGAATGATACTTATGACGACGCAGTTTACAAGCTTTTGAATAATCTTGATTTGAATAGTAACGGAAAGATTGATGTGAATCTTGTAGAGAATAATCTTGTTATTGGCGCTATATCTGTTAATAAAGTTCCGTATCCTTGGGGACCTGCAATTGCGGAGGTGAGAATTTGGCAGTGATACAAAAGATGAACAAGAAAAGCATGATTTTTACAGTATTTGCAATACTTCTTGTTGCGGTTTTAATTGCCAATGTTTCTCTACTTTCAAGAACTGATTACATGCAAAAAAGTTTTGTAACATCCTCAAGAGTAACCACTATGAATGATTTTATACTTAGCGTTCATCAGGATGCACAGCGTAACCTGATGATTAGCGGATACCGTGCAATAATAACTCTGCAAAGATACATAGCTGTAAATGGTGTTTTTGTAACTAATTTTAGCGATGTATTCCAGGAGCTGGTTGTTAATGGAAGCATTAATGGTGTCAAAGAAGATATCATGGAAAACGCATCAATTAATGACTGGGCATTCAGGATGAATAATGAAGCTGAAAAATTGAATATTAATGTGTATATCACCCCACGAAATGTTAGAGTGTACCATAAAACCCCATGGAAAATAACGATTGAACTTAATGCAACAATGAATATTACAGATTTTAACAATCTTGCATGCTGGAAATATGATAAGGTTTTTCAAAAAGAGGTTGATATAATAAGCTTTGAGGACCCAATTTATACTGTAAGAAGCTATAATAAAGTGACAAATATAATAAGTAGGGCAAACAATACAAACTTTGTGAACAAAACAAATAATGACACATCAGTGTTGTATCTGGCACTTAATAATTCATATTATATTGAATCATCAAATGCTCCTGATTTCATTTCGCGTTTTTCTGGGAATTTTTCAGCGTCACAATATGGAATTACAAGCCTTGTTGATCTACTTGATTTCTCGCGCCAGAACATTGAATTACTTGACAGAAGCGTTATTGATTATCAATATTTTAATACAAGTTAGAATGGGAATGACAGGTGCAATTTTACAGGTATGCCTTCCTGGTTTAGAATTGATAGTAGCAGACTTGCAAATTATAACCTTACAGGACTTGGAGGAAGCTGTCCATGATAAAAGTAGGAAAGAGAGTTATAGCTAAAAATGCTGAGTATTGCAATTCATTTTTCTCAAAAGCAATTGGATTAAGGTTTAGAAAAAGTCCAAAAAGTAAGGGAGTAATATTCACTTTTGATGTTCCCCAGAAAGTAATTATGGATATGTGGTTTGTTTTTTATCCTATTGATGTAATATTTTTGGATGAAAAAAAGAGGATTGTTGAGATAAACGAAGGTTTTTCGCCTTTCTCTTTTTATTCTTCAAAGAAAAATGCAAAATACATAATTGAATTTGAAAAAGGAACCATTGATAAACATAAAATAAGAATTGGTTATACATTATCATTCTAAAATATGCCTGAGAATTTGGGAATTACAACTTTTAACAACCAGTCGGCAAGGAAATAAAGTATTATTATTTTTAATATTTTTCCAATTGTTGTATATATAAAAAATTTCTTTATTGAGTATTTAGCTGTGCCAAAAACAACGGTTACAAGTTCTACCGGGGATGGCACTGCGCAGCCAATCACAAGGAAGAACCCTCCATATTTTTCTACCCAGTCATGCATTTTGTTGAAAGAATCCTTAAAGAGGTATTTCATTATTTTTTTTCCAAGGAGTAGTCCAATAAGATAATTGATAAACAAACCAAGAACCCCTCCGATAATTGATACAGCGCCTATAAAAAAAATGTTGTATCCAAGTGAAATATAGTACAGGAGGATTATCTCAAGCGGTATTGCTATGAAGAATATTGCACCAAAAAAACTTGCATAGAAAAGCCCAAGATACGTCTTTTGGGATATCTGGTAGATTATGTGCTGATATATTGCATTAATCCACGGATGACTGTTAAGATACGCAACTAAATAAGGTTTTATCCATAGAAATCCAATATAAAACAGGATTAGAACAACAGATATAATCAAAAGCTTAATCATGAGCTTTCTTAATCTTTCCTTTGTCTTGATGTAAAACTTGGTTTTTTTAAATTCATTAAACTTTTTACTTACCCATTCCTTAAAAGTCATTTTAGCTTTATTGACAAGGTGTCATAAAAGCTTTTGCTTTTTTAAGGCAGATTTACCAATAATTTTATAAACAAAACAAGATTTTTTATCGATATGAGGGGGGTATAGTATAACCTGGCTAGTGGCGTATTAAACGCCGGCTTAAATAGTCGCCTCCAGAGCGTCGGATTTGGGTTCGAATCCCAATACCCCCATTTTTTATATTTCTTGAATTATTGGAACCAATAAGATTCATAAAAAATATTGCATTCTTAGTTCTAACAACTACATCATATCCTATTTTTCCTTCTTTAGTTTTTTTAATGCATATAAATGAATTAATACCTAAAAGTCTCAGAGATTTTTTTATTTCAACATCTTTATTTTTTCTGTTAATATTTCAATTTGCTTTAACAGTTCTTCTTTTGAAAGTTCAGATTTGATTTCTTTTAAATCTGATTTTAATTCTTCTTTTGGCTTAATAAAATTTTTACCATCAAAGTAATCTCCGATTGAGCCGCCAAGTGATGCATCAATTAAATTCAGAGTTGGAATTAAATCTAGTCTCTCAATTTCAATTATGTTTACAATTTTTACGTTTTCAATAACATGCGCTCTCATAGTGTAATCATCCCCCAAATAGTTGCTTGACCTGCGCCACCTGTTCCTGCGTGACCAGAAGAACCAGCACCTTTACCACCACCACCACCTCCGGGAAATCCTCCATTTCCACCTACTGATGCACCGCCTCCGTATGCGCCACCACCGCCTGTTCCCATACCTGTAACTGCGTGCGTCGTCCCGTTAGCACCATTTGCACCGGATGATGTTGCACCTAACCCACCACCGCCTGTTCCGTTAGCATTACTATCTCCGCCGTCGCCTCCTGACGCACCATATCCACCAGCACCACCTCCTGCTGGTCCATAGATTGAACAGCCTCCATTGCCGCCGCTGCCGCCACCTTGCCCGCCACCCCATGTTGCCCAATTTCCGTCGTTGTAATTGGAAACGTGCATACCTCCACCAAGACCTAAATTTTTTCCAGAATTACTAATAGATGACACCATTACATGTGGTGCACCACTGGCAAATGGACCTCCACCATTACCTCCAGCTGTTGTCCATGTATCTATGTTGTAACCACACAATCCACCATACGCCTTTTGATTTAGGAAAGATGTGTAATTGCCATCAGCATTATATGTTGCTGATGCTCCGATTGTAACTGTATTAGATGATCCTGCACTTGGACAAATCTGAAATGTTTTGAAACGGCATCCTGCTCCACCGCCGCCTGCACCTGCTTGCCCACCGGTGCCTTCACTACCACCGGCACCTCCTCCAACTAAATCCATGCCGAGGTAATTATATCCGGGTGGTGTGATGAGTGCCTGTGTTGATGTGATAACAATTTTAAAAGGTGTCATCACAATTGTAGTAAATAAAGTACCATTGCATAAAACTAGTCTGCACTCTTGTGGATACATAATATAAGTTGTTAATCCATCAATTGTTTCTGTGCTGTTTGGGTCAAGTGTGATTTCCCCAGTTCCTGAGTTTCTTATATAACAATACCAACCGCTGCCTAAAGTTGCTGCTGCGGTAAATGTTTGAGTGAATGTTCCAGAAGTTATATCAATTAAATTTCCTTTATCACCTGCTGCAAGAATTGTATTTGAAGTTCTAGTTGAAGGAGTAATAGATGCGCTTGGCAGACTGCTTAGCTGAGAGCCGTCACCATAAAACCTTGTAGCATAAAGATAACCGTCATAATTTAAACGAGTAGTATGCGATGGTGTTGTTGAACCTGCATCAAACATACCTGTAGATTGCGCTGTTCCTGTAACTGATAAATTTCCAGCAACAACAGTGTTACCAGTCGACGCTGCAACAGTAAACTTATTAGTATTAACAGCAAAATCACCACTCACCCCAAGAGTCCCAGCAATGATGGTGTTACCAGTATTTGCTGCAACAGTGAATTTATTGGAATTAATAGCAAGATCTCCACTTGTACTAACTGATGAGATTCTTCTCTCTGCACTAACAAAATCAACTTTACTGAGTAGTGCTGCAGCTCCGCCAACGCCGATTGCCAAGAGTCCTTTCTTGATGAACTCTCTTTTCTCTTTATCCTGAATATTATTCTCTTTCATTTTTATTTTTTATAAAAATTATTTTTAAATTCTTCAAAATCTTTTCTTGACAATGATTCATATTTTAATTTTTCAAGATCTACTCTGAATTGAATATTTTCAGATTTTAATTTATTATTCTCTGCACTAACTTCTTGAATTGCTTTAATTAATGGGGTGATAAACATTTCACGAGAAATGGCTTGAATTCCATCATAACCTTCATCCCATCCATTGAATGTAGAACATCCCTCTGCATCAAGTGCAGCTTTAACTTCTTGTGCTATTAATCCATGAATAATAGTTGTTGTATCTTTACTATTCTTACCTTCAATATCATAACCTGGGAAATCAGTTGGATATTCATTTGTTGGTTTCCATTGATAAGTAATTGGTCTCAAACGATTAATGAAAGACAAACCAAGTGTATCTTCAGTAACATTCTTTTTCATTCTACCGTCAGAAGTCTGTGTCCAAGTAGCGTTTGAAGTATATGCATTGTAAATTTTTCCGCTATTACTTCCTATCGTGACATTATTATCTGCTTGTCCTGTCATACCATAAGAGCCAATGACAATCTGTCCCTGCGCTCCTACTCCTGATGCATAGCAATATGTTCCAATGATAGTATTACGAGTTCCAGTTGTTAAACTGTTTCCGTTGTCCTCAATCCCAATTTGTATATTATTTGTACCTGTTGTTAATGCGCTTCCAGCAAACAATCCTATAGAGATATTGTTGCTACCTTTGCTACTAGTATATGACCCTATTGAAACACCACTACCACCACCTACACAAGCACGACCAATAACTACTGTGTTACCTATAGTCCCACTCTCAGGACCGCACTCATGTCCGACAAATACATTGTTACTGCCCGTGGTCAGACTACTTCCAGCCGATTGTCCTACTGCAGTATTTGTCGATATAGTAGATGATCCAAGAGCGTTATATCCAACGGCAGTATTACCAGTAGCATCGTCGTTATGAGCATATGATGCTAATGCTGAGTGACCTACAGCAGTAGATCTGCATCCTGTTGTATTAGACATTAATGCTTGATAACCTACTGCAGTATTCTGATAACCTGCTGATGTAGTTACCTTTAATGCTTGATAACCCACAGCAGTTGATTCTCCTCCTGTAGTTGTGTAAAGTGATTCCACACCAATTGCGGTATTTCCTGAACCAGTAACAGAACTAACAAGAGCATTTGCACCAACAGCAGTATTACTTAATCCAATGGTGTTTGCAGGTAAAGCATTATATCCAATGGATGTATTAGTTGCCCCAGTAGTATTAGCTGCAAGTGCACTTACTCCAATCGCGGTATTCGTTGCAACACTTCCTGCACCAAGACCCACTGTCAAAGTGTTTATTGTTTGGTCTGATGTAAAGGTATTTACTCCAAGAATAGCCAAAGAAGCGTTAGCGTTAGGCAATGTAAAAGTTTTCTCAGTACCTGTTGGACCTGTAAACTTTGTAAACGCGTTACCAGTTCCGCCAGATGCTGGTGTTATTGGAGTCATAGAACGACGTTCTGCACCAACAAAATCAACTTTACTGAGTAGTGCTGCAGCTCCGCCAACGCCGATTGCCAAGAGTCCTTTTTTTATAAACTCCCGTTTCTCTTTGTCTTGGATTTTGTCGCTATTCATTTTTTGTTTAATCTCTCGTTTAGTATTTTGAGTATAGCTTTCTCTTTGGATTTAATGTCATTTTCAGCCATGTAGATTCGCAGTTTTTTATCTAAAAAAGCGTCATTCATATCTATTCTTATTTCAGGCATTCAGTTCACACCAATTTTTTTAGTCTTCATTTTTTCTCCAGTTTTTTCCTGAGTATGTCTAGGATTGCCTTCTCTTTGGATTTAATGTCATTTTCAGCCATGTAGATTCGCAGTTTTTTATCTAGAAGCGCGTCATCTAAGTCTATTTTTATTTCAGGCATGTTAATTCATTTTTGTGGTATATTATGTTATTTTATGTAATAATAACATATTTTGTGGTATTTATTATATAAACCTTTCTGAAGAAAAATATAAAGAGAAGAGATGGATAATGAATGGTTCTTAGAATTTTTCAGATTATATTAATGATTATAAAAATATTTAATGATAGTTTTTACAAAAAAATAATTTAAACCTAAATTACCAGCTTGAGAGCGTGGTATTTATTGAATATTCACCTCTGTCTTTATTAATTTCAACATGATTATCTCTTAATTTAAATCCTCGTTCCAGATAATAATTTGTTTGATAATAGAGATGGTTTCCTATTTTTAAAATTAGATTTTTACATTCGTTTTCTTTATCAAGATCATTTAGATTAATAAAATTATTTTCTGAAGTATTCAAATTAATTAAATTAAAATGTGTATCTGATAAACCATAAATCATTGAGTCAGGCAACTTATTTCTTTTAATTTCTAATATTTGTTTTATCGATTGATTTAGGGTATATTCATCACAAATAGTGAGATTTAAGATAGAAAGATTGTAATCAGATAGAGCTACTGGATAAGTATCTCTATATGTCAATGTAAGTTTTACAAAATCTTTATCCAGATAAGTATCATCAATTGAGACTAAAACTCCATTATATAATTGGAATGGTTTTGAATAGTACCATCCCATAACTAACGCATAAAATTCTTCATCAAATTTTTCAGTATTAGTTGTGATAAAAAGGCTTATATGGCTATCAAAAGATTTTCTTGAGATATTATTTACATTAGTTATGTCGAATTGATAGGTATCACCAAAGAATTCAAAGGTATTATCAGTATTCGATTCATTTTTATTAATATTCACATAAAAAGAATAATTTTTTGCATCTGTTTTACAACTGCCATAATCTTCTCCTTGTTCGAGTATTCCATTGCCACAACATGGAGTTTTATTGATAAATTTACAGCTATAATTTGTATCATTTGAACAATATCCCATATCACAAGTATTATTATTGTTACATATTTCTGGACAGTTTAGTTGAGATTCAATTGTTAATGTTATATTTTGTATTAATAAATCAGAAGTATTACTTTGATTAAAATTTAACATTTTCTCTTCATTACATCCATATAAGAGAATAGATAAAATTAAAGTTAAAATGATTAGGAATCTGTTCATAAAGATATCCTAATTTTAATTATATAAAAAACTTCCCATGTAACAAAGTTAGATTTATTTTAAAGAAAATAATAAATTTATCTTCTTCTTACTGGCCGCATTATCAGCTTTCTTGTTTCGTCAAGTTTCTGCTGTCTTTTTTTGTAGATGACTCTTCCAAGAATGATTATCACTAATACTAGGATAACTATTAAAAAGATTAGTCCGATTACAAATATGTTGTTTTTTGCAAAGTTTAATGCTAGAACAATTCTTTCGCTTAATGATACTGGTTTCTCATTTGCGTTTATTGTGAAGTATTTTGTGTATCTAGTGTTAGTTTTTGATTCAGTGAGTGTGATTGATGCAGTTGATTTTTCTGAAGTGTTTGTTGGCAGCATCTTTAGCAAAACTATATCTGATTCATCTTTTTTTATTGAAATGCTTGTCTTGACAAGTTTTGTAAAGTTTGGCGCGTCAAGCGATAAATAATATTTTGCGTCCTTGGTGCCAATGTTTTTTAGTGTGATGTTTATTGATTTTGTGCTGTTGTCTGCCTTTATCTCCTTATCCATGTTTATCTGCGGAAGATAGCATTCACTTACTGATTTCACATTTAATTTTACTTTTGATGTCGTATTGAAGTATCCATCTTCAGAAACTTTTATTTTGATGTTGTATTTTTTGTTTTTATCTGTGAGGTTTAGTTTTACTGGGATTTCGAGTGTTTTATTTGTGTCTATGACTGCTTTTTTTGAGAATTTTTCATCTAATCCTTCCACATCAATGATGAAAATATTGTTTTTTGTGCCGCTGTTTTGAAGCTTAACGTCAAAGGTTTTGTCATCGCTGCATAATGTTTGTTTTGGTTCATTTAGCACGTTATATGCATAGCAATTTGGTACATTGACTTTTATCTGTTTTGATAAAGCATCTCCAAGCGTTGGTGTGACTGATAAATTTATGTATGATACTCCGCTGTTTTTCAATATTGGGTGCGCTGTTATAAAAACAAGCTTCTCCTCGTATGGCATAAGTGTTACTGATTCATTCTGAAGCTTAAAATCACTATTCTTTGGAATTGAGAGTGAGAATGTATTTTGAAAGCTTTCATTGTTTCTTATTTTTATTGGAATCCACGTGTAAAGATAATTGCAGGTTTCAAATTCTTTTGGCACGGTTAATGAGTATCTGTATCTTTTTGATATATTTACAAAGATTGGAACTGATTCTTCAAGCTCAGTGTTTTCTGTCTTGACATTTATGTTTCCGCTTACTTCTCCATATACATCGCATGTAGGCGCGTATGTGAAATTAATCTGTTTCTGGCCTTTTCCGGGAATTGAAAAATTTGTTTCAAAGAACTGTATTTCACCTCTTGGAAAATCTGAAGTCAAGTAATATTCTTCCTGAAAACTTAATGGGTTTTTTAATAGTAATTGTCCGTTTATAGGAATGCATGGGTAAGTCTTGAAGGCGTTGTTTTTTATGCTTAAATTAAGATTATCGCATACGCCGACATTTACTGTTTGGATTAATTCTTTTGTTTTGCCGTATAGTGATGTTATTGTTATTGTCATATCATCAGACAATGCATCGCATCCAGGGCTTAAATAATTGATTATTTCTATTTTTTCGCCTGGTGTTAATGTTATTTTGTTGATTGACAGTCTTGAGTAATCTTTGTCAGAATATATTTCGTACGTATCTGCTATGTTGCCTGTATTCTGCAAAATTATTTTGTCTGAGAAGTAACTGCATGAGCATATATTAAGTTCCTGATTTGTTGAGTAGAAATTGAAATCAGTCTTCATTTGATATTGATTTACCGTGTAGGTATTTGGAGGAGAAGCTGCCGCTTGTGGAGTCTGTGTTTGCACGACAAACTGTGTGCTTGTATTTGATTGTGCTGGCTGGTTTGTAGTCACAATGAATTCGCCGAAAATATTTTGTGATAGAAAGATGATTGAGAGTACGAGCAAAAACATTGTTTTTGGCATTATTTGTTTTTGTTTCATTATGCAATCACGTTTTAAGCAGTATAATTTTTTATTGTTTAAAATATTTAAAAAAATAGAATAAAAAAATTAATAATAGGTTTTTGTGCCTAATTCTTCGCTGCCTTCGTCTTCATCATGTTTTGGTTTTAACTTGTTGAAGCCCATTATTACTCCTATTATTACAAATACAAATATTAATGCTACAAGGAATAATACTAATGCATTTCCGCCGAAAACATTTGATGAACCTGCAGTTACGTTTAATGATAATGGAAGGTCCTGTTTTTCTGTGCCTGACATTATTGAGACTGCAAAGTCTTTTTGTCCGCTTGGAGCGTTGTCATTTGTTTTTACGTATACAAATACTGTTTCTGCCTTGTTTGGTTGAAGTATTAAAACGTTTGAAGGGTCGATTTTTGCTACTCCAAATGCTTCAACTGCGCGGCTTACGCTTATAACGTATGTCTGCGGACTTGCTCCTGTGTTTGTTATCATTATTGGGAATATTGCTGTCTGTCCTGCTACAGTGTCCTGTTTTCCTGGAAGCGATACAAGTGTCTTTGACTGTCCAACTGCTGTTTTTTGACAAACGCCGTCAGTTGGTTTTACTGTCAGTGTTTTTGTTTTTGAGATTTTGTCAAATTCATTGTATTCTATTGATGCTGTAACGTCATAGTCTCCTGGCTTTGTGCATTCGTCTATGAATAATACAACATCTTCGCTTGTTGTTGAGTCGTCTGCGTCAACTGACTGTATTGTTGTGAATTCTTCAATGTTAAGTTCTGGTATTGTGACTCTTACTGTTACGTCTTTTTCGTCTACTTGACCGACGTTTTGGACTTTAACGTTTGTGAATAGTCCTCTGCCAGCAACTATTTCGTCATTCATTAAGATGTCTTTTACTATCATTTCATGCTTTTTTCCTTTAAGGTTTAAGTTGTATGTTACAAAACTGTCAGCGCCTGTTCTTCCGCCAGCCCTTATTTTTAGGTCGTAATGATCTCTTTCTGCCTTTAAAGGTATTGTGATTGAGAGTCTTGATGTTTTAGCGTCATTTGTGTCCATGTCAAATACTTCTGAAGAATCGCTTACTGGTTCTCTTGATGAATATTCATATCCGTCAAGATACGCTTCGACTACAACGTTTTTTTCTGACTGATTTGAAACAACTTTTACTGAGATGTCAAGTTTATCTCCTCTTTCAACGACAAGCGATGTGCCTGGTGTCTGTGTGTCGCCGTCAATTTTTACTGTGTTGATTGTTGGTGCAGCCTGTGCTATTGCACAGACCATTAATAGAGTTACTATGCTTAATATCAAAAGCAATTTGTTATTTTTCATTATTTCTTCCCCCGCTTGGTTTTTAAAATTTTTATTGTTTTTATTAATTTCTTATCAATGTTTGTTGATAATTTACCGTCAAAATAATCTGAAATGATTACTTAGCAGTGTTAAATTCATGTGATATATAAATCTTTCGATTTTATAACCATTATAAAGTGATAACAGTTTTGTTATCAATTTAGTTTGATTAAATTACTTTAATCTGCCTGTATTCAACTCGTCTTACCTGACCTGAATTTGCCGTGAATGAAAGCCTGACATTATAATATCCTTGCTGTGTCCATGAAGGTATTGTCAGATAAAGTGTGCTGTCGGTTGTCTCGCTATTTTTTAAAGTTCCTGTCTTTGCATTTGCCGTAATTCCAAGTTCAGGTATGGACACTGTTATTGTTGCATCAGTTAATTTTTTTCCTGCAATATTTTCTATTCCGGTGTTTACAGCGAATGTGTCTCCTGGATGTATCTTATTTGACATTATGTCAAATGATGTTATGAAAGCAGAGTTTCTTGAAGTTAATGTCAAATCTTTTTTTCTTGTATCAATTAGTATAGATGATGTTACAACGTTTCCTCTTGAGTCAGTTACTCTTAATGACACTGTGTAAAGTTTTTCGTCATAAAAAACATGAATAGGGTTTTGAATAGTTGATGTTACTCCGTCACTAAAATCCCAGTAATATGAGTAAGGCGCATTTCCTGAAATTATATTTGAGTAGAAGAATACCTGAAGTGGTGCTTGTCCAAAAGTTGGATTAGCTGATATTCCAAAATTTAATATTGCTGGTGGAATGAAGGTATAGCTACATACGCTTATTGCAGTTCCTGGATTATTGCAGACATCATTTGTAGATGCGTTATTATCATTGCAATCAACATTTGATGAACAAACTATTACAACAGGTGTATGGCTGCATGATGAAGCTGCTGTTCCTGGACTGTTGCATATATCATTTGTTAAAGCGTTATTGTCATTGCAGTCAGTGTTAAGTGAACAGACAGGTGTAACTGGTATAACAGCATGAGTACATGATGAAAGACATGTGGTTGCAAAATTGCAAACGTCAATTGTCAAAACGTTATTATCATCGCACTGCGCATTGTTAAAGCAGACAACGGCTAAACCGTCATCAACAACACCATTGCAGTTGTCGTCAATGCTGTTGCAAACTTCTGATGCAGGATTTACATCGCCAACGCATGCACCAAATGCTCCCCATGAATTATTAGCAAGACAAACGCTTGTCTGAACTCCGAGTCTGCAGGAACCAACACTTGAAACACCGCAGATTTGATTCTGCGTTTGTCCATTAGTGCAAATTACAGAAACATTATTTACTGTATGACTGCATGAACTAGATGCTGTTCCAGGATTATTGCAGACGTCAGTAGTTAAAATATTATTATCATTACAATCATTATTAGATGAACATGTAATAGTAATAGGTGTGTGGCTGCATGATGAGCCGCATGTGCCTGCGTTATTGCAGACGTCATTTGTTAAAACATTATTATCATTGCATTGATTGTTTGATGAACATGTAATTGGAAGATTGTTATCAACTATCCCATCGCAGTTGTCGTCAATGTTATTGCAGATTTCTGCTAAAGGTATGCCTGGTACAACACTGCACTGTGCTTGTAATCCGTTTGCTGTACAAACAGTTATTCCTGTTCTTATACATGCACCTATGCCTATACTGCATGATGAACTTAAACCAAATCCTTCATCGATTCGCCCGTCACAATTATCATCGACGCTGTTGCAAACTTCTGCTGCGCCAAGGTTTATATTTGCGTTTGTGTCAGCGCAGTCTCTTGGTCCGCATGACCCGCCTTCCTGTGAATAGCCGTCGCCATCAATATCTGTACATGTAACAGGGTTTTCTTTTACGGTTAATGTCATTTGTGTTGACATAGGACTGTTTGTCCCTGTGCATGAAGCATCATTTGATGCTGCATCAACTCTTATCATGTAATGCCCTGCCTTGTTTGGCATCCATACTGCTTGGGTTTCTTTTGGGTTTAATGAATCCGGATTTGCAGAGTCTTGCGTATTTAATGTGGAGATTTCATTTGTGTCTGTATTTGTTATTGTCCATGTTAATGATGTTCTTACAGGGAATAATGCGCCTAGATTATTTGCATAATTGCTTGTCTTGTCAAGTGATAATGTTACCTGTTCGTTTACAAATGGAAAACTGTTGCTTGAGTGAAGATTGTTTATTATTGTGTAGCATTCTGATACTGGCTCATCTTGGAGAACTGTGAAACTGCTTTGGACAGATTCTTGTGTGCCGCTTTCACATTGGCAGTCTGTTATTTCAGTTTTTATTTTTGCAGTGTAATTTCCACTAACGCTTGGTGTCCATTCAAAATGAACTCTTGACTTTCCGTCAGCAGGTATATTCATTATCTGTGTTTGTAAATTTACTAATTGATTAGCTGAGTTGTATATTTCAAGTGTTACAAATGTTTCTGCAGAAAAATAATCTTCATATCCAATTGGCGTGAATAATGGCGGGAATCCTGTTCTTCCAAATGCGCTTGCGGTTTTTGCATCAAGCGTTGAAACAACATCTACTTGGAGTGGCTCATTTACGTGAACGCTGTTTAAAACGTTGTATGAATATATAGGTGCGTGGCAGTTTTGGCCTTTTGACATGTAAACATCATAATTGTAGTTTTGCCCTGTTCCCCAGTCGCCGTATGTTAGTCCTGCTGTTGGAAGGTAGCATTCGCTTAGGAATACTGAAAGATAATCCTGCGGTGATGATGTGCCTAGAAAACTTGTTGAGAGTGCGTTTGAACCGCCTGAATTTATTTCATTGAATCTGTTTGGTTCAACGTTGTCTGCGCATCCGTTTATGTTGCAATTATAAAATAATCCGTTGACATTTGTTAAGTCTTGATTTGATGACGCGTCATATACATTAAAATTGTAATTGTTTGAGGCAAAAACGATGTTGAAATTTAGAATTGCTAATAACAGCGATACTATGAATATTGTTTTTAAGTTTTTCATTTTATCCACTCTTGCTGATTTTAATTCAATTATAAGTTAAATAAATATAAAAAAGTTATCTAGGAATCAATGGATTGCCAAAAATTGTTCCTGCATTTCCGCCAGTGGCTGCTGCGCCGCCTGCATGTGTAACGTTATATACTCCGCCAAGTATTACTGCGCCTGCAATGCCGTTGATAAGTTTTGCTTCGCCTGATCTGTATGCTTCACCGACTGCGCACGTATATTTGGCATTTGCATCGCTCTTATCATTAAGTGTTATTTCAATTGGAGTTTTTGCGTCGCCTAGGCCAAGTATCCAGCCATTATTAAGCTTCCATCCTTTAAATTCTTGACTGTTTACGTCTGATGTCATACCTTCAAGCGTTGATGTCTGTTCATCCTGCCATGAGTAGTTACCTCCATCAGAATAAAAAAGTTTCTGGACGTCGCTTCCGTCTTTTCTAACAATGTTTAATGTGTAATTTTCTTTTCCTGCATCAGTTAATTTAGCAGATAACGTGTCAAAGCTTCCTACGCTTAAAGGTGAATAAGTGATGTTGCCATCAAACTTTGCAAGGTCTTTTGCCTTGTATGTAACTCCGTTGACTGTTATTTCTTCAAGATTTTTGTAGCATGTGGCTACGTAAGGAGTTACATCTTCAGCTTTTGGTTTGTCTTCTGGTTTTACAATTGGTTTTTGCTCTTCAGTTTTGACTACTTCATTTACTTCTGTTTTATCTACGTTAGAAAGTCTTACTGATGCGCCGTAGACTATTGTTTCAATGCCTTTTGCATCTTTGCCTTCGTTTTTGTAAACCCCTATGGTTGCTTTTCCTGGTGCTTTTGCATCAAAACCTTTTTCTTCTAAACCGCTGTAATTATAATTTGCACGTCTTGTTGAATTGTTATAAACTCCTGAAACATTTCCTATTTGTGGAGCTGAGAGTGTATAACCTGCATTTGGTCCGACAAAAGTGTAAAGGTCTTTTCTTACTTTGTGTGAGATCTCTTTATTTGCATAATCAAATTTTAAATTTAGTATTCCATGATGTATTTTGCCGTCAGGATCTTCAACTTTTCCGACAAATTTAACGTGTTTTTTTACTTTTGATTCAAGAGTTGTATCTGGTTCTTTTACTTCTGGTTTTTTTGCTTCTTTTTGTTCAACAAGTTTTTGCAGTTCATCTTTTTGTGATGATGGAGTTTTTGTGTAAGAATCTGCAGGATTAACTGTATTATGTTGTTTTGCGGCATTTTTTGCGATTCTGATTTTTGAAATGCCGTTTAAAGTGCTTGCTGAGTATGAGTGTGTTTTTCCATCTTTTACGTCGAACTCTACAAGACGTTTTTTAGATGCAGTTAAAGGACTATAACCTTGTTCAAATGCAATTGAAACCTCATTGCCTTTTAGTGCTCCTTCAACACTGTATCCTGTTGTAAGATCCATATAAGCAAATCTTTTTCCTTTAAATGATTTGCCTTGCATTTTGAATGTTCCTGTATTAGATTCCGGGTTATAAAATAAAGTTCCCATAACATCCTCGCTCTTTTGAGGAATAATTCTGCCGGAGAAAAGTGAATTTATTTTAGTGTCTAAATCTTTTGGTTTTGGAAAGTTACTATCAACTGAACCAAGAAGCAGGTTAACATCATCTTTTGAAAGTACAGCTGAATTATCAGGTTTAGCGCTTGTTATGTCAAAGTTTAAAGATGGAGGATTTACGTTATTTAATCCTTGAAATTTTAAAGGAGTTTCTGCTTTCAAAGCTTTGTTTAATGATTCTGATTGCTGCAAAGATTGTTCATTTTTTAAAATTTGGATTAGGTCTGCTCGCGGTGTTTTTGGTGCTTCCTGTGCAATTGAAGGGCTTGTGTATCCAACTGTTGCAGCGAGTGCACTTGCTAGAATTAATTGGTTTAATTTTGAATTATAACTCATGTTTAAATCACCTTTGATAATATAGTTCTTACTGGTAAAACATCACTAGTATTTAAACTCTTCGCTTATGTAACTACTATACAATGATACTAATATTATTTTTTTATAAGTTAGAGATAAAAGTAAAATAGAATAAGTGATTATAGTAAGATTATCTTTTCAATTAATAATGTTTGAGAGCACTGTATATATAGATGCAATAAAACAGTATTTTTCATTTTAACAATAAGAATATAAATAAAATTGCAAAAATTGGTTAAAGCATGGATAAAACTAAAAAAATATCAATTATCGGAGCAGGACCAGTTGGCGCGTATAGCGCGTACCTTCTCTCAGACCACTATGATGTATCGATTTATGAAGAGCATAAGACAGTTGGAAACCCTGTCCAGTGCACTGGAATAGTCACTCCACGAATAAATGAGGTAATAAAAATACCACATGAGCTCATAGTTAACAGAATTAAATATGCTAGGATAAATTCGCCAGACGGCAACTCTGTGAAAATAAAAATTGATGACATAATATTAGATAGGGGCGCTTTTGACAGGCACGTATTTGAGAAAGCAGTTGAGAAAGGCGCAAAGGCGCATCTTAACACAAGGTTTGTTGATTATGATGTAAAAACAGGCAATGTTAAATTTAAAAGCGATGATAAGGAATTTACTAAGCACACAGACATATTAATAGGCGCTGACGGCGCGGCATCAAGGGTGCGTAGCCACGTAACAAAAAGAAAAGTTGAGTTTTATATCGGAAAACAGGCAACAGTTGAAGGAAATTTTGAGCGAGAAATTTTTGACGTCTACTTCAATGTTGACGGATTCTTCACATGGGTAGTTCCTGAAAACGAAAGCATTGCAAGAATAGGCTACGGCTACAAGAAGTTTGACAAAAGATACGACGACTTTGTAAAAAGCTACGGAAAAATTCTTGGCTACCAGGCAGGGCCAATACCTATGTTTAACCCGATGCTTAGAACACAAAGAGGCAATGTATATATAGCCGGAGACGCGGCGTCCCAGATAAAATCAACTACCGGCGGCGGAATAATCCAAGGAATGCTTGGCGCAAAGGCTTTATCAGAAAGCATTATCAAAAATAAAAACTATGAAATTGAATGGCGAAAAAAACTTTTCAAGGAACTATATATACACGAAAAAATCAGAAACAAGCTTGACAGGTTTAGCGCAAAAGACTACAACGAACTTGTTGGAATACTGTCAAAAGAAAAAATCAGGCACACGCTTGAAAAAACCAATAGAGACAACTTCTCAAAAGTTTTAATACAGCTGATGAAAGAGCCAAAGCTATTCAAATACGCGTTTAAGTAGATATGAATAAAGACAGATGAGTATATATTAATAGAGTAAGATTATTAGAAATCTTTATAAAGAATTATAGATTTTAAGAAAATATATTAGTTCGGGAGTGTACTTCATGAAAAAACATAATGCTACTGTTAAAAATACAAAGCAAAGTTCAGATGACGATGATTTGCAGATTGATTTTAAGCCTATAACAAAGTTCTTCAGCGGAATGTTTAAAGACAGTGACGAAAAAAAAGAGTTAAAAACATCTCATAAAGAAGAAAAAAGCGAAGAAGACATTGATATAAGCTTTGCGCCGACAGTTGAATTTTTTAAAAGCAAAAAGAAACTTTTAATTCCGTTTACATTAATACTTATCGCATTATTATTCTCAACTTATATAAGAATGATTCCAGCTGACTTACCGATGACTGACAATTGGGCTCAGTCTACAGTTGACAATTATTACAGAAACCAAATACGAACAAGCGTTGACCAGCAGTATCCTAATCTGCCAACAGACAACAAGAACGCGCTTGTAGAAACTCAGCTTCAAAAGTTTAAAACTGACAACAAGGATGTCATAGCGCAGCAGACAGCGCAGCTCTCTCAGAATTTCAAATCAAATTTCAAATACACAGTAAACGGAAAAGAGTACATCTACCTTTCTGATATAGATACATACGTCTGGTACGGCGAAGTGAAGAATTACTTAAAATACGGGCACTTTGGTACTGATTATGTTAACGGCGTTAGCATGAACATGCTAAGAAACGGAAGGCAGGGACTTCCAAGCGACCTTGGCGCAGGAACAATACACATGTATTTTGAAGTATACCTTTACAAGTTTGCGCAATTCTTTAATAATAATGTTCAGCTAACATCTGTTGTTTTTTTAATGTCAGTAATTGTGATTGGACTCTCAATAATACCTGCATTTTTCATAGGAAGAAAAGTCGGCGGAAACATCGGCGGATTCTTTGCCGCAATGATTATCGGTGTCAACCCTTCGCTTTTGTCAAGAACTGTTGGCGGCGTTGCCGACACAGACCCGTACAACATATTTTTCCCACTGATGATAATGTGGATGTTCCTTGAGGCGTTTGAATCAAAAGAAGTCAAAAAACAGGTGATATACTCAGTTTTAGCTGCTGTATTTGTCGGACTATTCAGTTATGCATGGATAGGATGGTGGTACACATTTGACTTCATAGCTGTAATGATAGGATGCTACGTAGCTTACCTTTTATTCATCAAAGTATACAATAAGGAAAAAATAGCAAGACAGCTAAAAGAGATATCAATTGTTACAGTAATATTTGTTGCAGTCTCATTTATTATAGTCGCCTTCATCAACGGCGCATCTGCATTCACTGCAACAATTAGAGGGCCTTTAGGGGTTATGACATTAAAAAGCGTCGGTGTAAGCAGCATATGGCCAAACGTTTTGACAACTGTTGCAGAAAACAATGCAACAGCTTTATCAGCAATAATCAGCCAGATGGGCGGACCAATACTGTTCTTCCTTGCATTAAGCGGCATAGTATTATTGCTTTACAACACAAAAAGAAACATCAAGATAAACAATATATATGTTGGACTGTCAATGATGTATTACCTCGGATTCCTTTACTACAAAGACCAGTTGAACAACCCGGTATTTTTCATAATAGTAATAATCATACCAATAATAGCAGGTATACTAAAAATAATTTATTACAAAGAGAATGAAGATGTTGACATAAAGCTTGCAGTGCTTATCATAATATGGTTTGTTGGAACAGCTTACGGATTCACAAAAGGAATAAGATTTGGAATACTAATGGTTCCTGCATTTGCAATAGCAACAGGCGCCGGCGTTGGAATAATCTACAATTACTTAAGCAACCTTTTACATAAAGAAATTGAGCTTAACAAAACAGTTTCATATGTGCTTATGGCATTGTTATTCTCTCTTCTTCTAGTAAGCCAGGTGAAGAATTCATATTCAATAGCGGAAAACGACGTTACAATGATGAATGACGCGTGGTATGATTCGCTAACAGCAATAAAGGACAATGCGACAGACGGCATGATAACATCTTGGTGGGATTTTGGACACTGGTTTGTTGCGATAAGCGAAAGACGTGTTACTTTTGACGGCGCAGATCAGGGCGAAAGAATACACTGGGTCGGTAAAAGCCTGCTCACATCAGACCAGGATTCTGCTGTAGGAATACTTAGAATGCTAAACTGCGGACAGCAAAACGCGCCGCATGTCATACAGAAGTATCTTAATTTGCGTGATAACAACAGCGACAAAAACACTGTTGACGCGATAGATATAGTTAATGAGATAATTAGAGAAGACAAAAAGACAGCGTCAAAAATTTTAACAAAAAAAGGTTTTAGCAATTCAGAGATAGAAGAAATCCTAATAAACACGCACTGTGACAACCTTATACTTCCTCATTATTATATAACATCAGAAGATATGGTTGGAAAATCAGGCGTCTGGGCGCACTTTGGAATATGGAATTTTAGCAGAGCTCATATGTTTAATGATGTAATAAACAATAAAGACAGAGGAATTGAGATACTGAAGAATGATTTTGGTTTATCAGAAAATGATGCGCAAAAAACATTTTATGAAATCACTTCAACTGACGGCGACCAGTGGATTGCGCCATGGCCAAGCTACATGTCAGGCGAAAGCGGATGCTCAAAAAAAGACAATGAAACCCTTTTATGCTCAAATGGGATGATGATAAATCTAACAGACCATGATTCGTGGGTTCCTACAAAAGACGGAAACCTCCACCCAAAGACGCTAGTATATGTCGAAAATGAAACGTTCAATGTGAAAGAATACAGCAAGGGAAAAGTTCTTACAGCGCAAAACGGAAGATTTATTGGAGTAGCTCTTATTAAGAAAGGGGAATCATATTCTACAATTATGATGGACTATGAACTTTCAGCAAGCATGTTCACAAGACTGTTTTACTATGATGGTGTCGGACTTGACAAGTTTGAGAAGTTCACAGATAAAACTGACATCACGGGCCAGCGAATAATAACATGGAAAGTAAAGCTTAAGTGAGGTTTTATGGATAATATTTTTATCATAATACCCGCGTACAATGAATGCAAGAATATAGGAGACGTTCTGTCAAAAGTAAAAAAGAAGTACAGCAACATAATAGTTGTTGATGATGGCTCCAAAGACAGAACATTTGAGACTTCAAAATCTTACGGCGTAACTGTTCTTCGACACATAATAAATCTTGGAAAAGGAGCCGCGCTAAAAACTGGATGCGAGTATGCGCTAAAAAAAGGCGCAAACAAAATAGTTGTCATAGATTCTGACGGGCAGCATAAGCCGCAGGATATACCGCGATTCTTAAAAGAGCTTGATAAATATGACGTCGTTCTTGGTTACAGAGAGCTTGATAAGAATATGCCGTTCATACTGAAATTTGGGAACAGCTTTATAAATTTTACAACAAGAGTTTTATATAACATCAGCGTAAAAGACACCCAAAGCGGATTTCGGGCGTTTACAAGCGACGCATACAAAAAAATCAAATGGGCATCAGTAGGATACAGCGTTGAGAGTGAAATGATTGCGAATATCGGAAAATCCAAGTTAAAATTTAAGGAGATACCGATTGAAACAATATATAATGATAAATATAAGGGCACAACGCCGCTTGATGGTGTAAAGATAGTTATTAATATGTTTTTATGGAGGCTAAGAAGATGAATGAGATACTAGGAGTCCAGATAATAGGGATTTTATTTGCACTGTTCATGTTTTACATAACATTTTTGCACCAAAGGCGAAAAGAGTTCACTGTAAAGGAAAGCATATTCTGGTTTGGTTCATGGAGCGTTTTTTTAATACTCGTTGTTTTTCCAACATCTCTGGATTTCATAGTCACAGATGTGCTTCAGTTCAGCAGAAGAATGGATTTCTTCATCGTCATTGGATTCATATTTGTGATTGGAATGCTTTTTCATACATACACGATAGTTCGTAAAAGCCAGAAAAGAATTGAAGAGATAGTAATCAATCTTGCATTAAAAGAGGGAAAGAAGAAGAAATGAAAACTAAAAAATGGGCAATTGCCATGATGATTTTATGCACCGTATTTACAACGGCTGCACAGATGTTTTATAAGATTGGCGCAGGCTCACTTGAGTTTAATATTAATTCAATAATCACAAACTGGCCGATAATGATTGGAATGGTTTTTTATGGAATAGGCTCGATTCTTGTAATCATTGCGCTCAAGCATGGGGAAGTCAGTACGCTTTATCCGATTATAACATTAAGTTATATATGGGTGACTTTAAGCTCAAAATACTATTTTAACGAAGAGATAAACGTATTTCGCTGGATTGGAATATTCCTGATAATAATTGGAATAACCTTCATAGCCTTTGGGGAAGAAGACAAGGAAATATTAAAATACACGGAGAGTGTATGATGAAAACTGAACTTTGGGCAATAATTCTTGTAATAATTGCGGGTGTTATAGGCGCATTTGGTCCGATATACCTTAAGAAAGGTGCAGAAAAGATTGAGAGAAAAAAACTGATGGATGTTTTTAGGAATCGACCACTTATAATAGGAATATTGATTTACGCAATTAGCACGGTTCTTTTCATACCTGCATTAAAGGGAGGTGACTTATCAGTTTTATATCCTCTTGTAGCTCTTGATTATGTTTGGGTAGTAATTTATTCAAAAATTTTACTGAAAGAAAAGATGACAGCAATGAAGTGGGTTGGGATAGTAACAATAATAGTAGGTGTGTCGTTTATAGGCTTTGGTGCTTAAAATGCAGATTGATTTCATAAAATATGTTGATAAGTATATTGGCGGCGCCTTATGCAATATTTTAAGTGTGTTTAAAAGAAAGAATTCTGTAAAAGAGCCAAAGAATATTTTAATAATACAGTTGTGGGGAATTGGCGAAACAATATGCACTTTGCCTGCGATAAAATTATTAAAAAATAAAACAGGTGCAAAAGTAAATATTTTATGCACTGACAGGGTATACGATGTTTATTCAGGATTGAATTATATTGATAATATCTACATGATAAAGACAGGGTTTTTCTCAATACTTGGCTTCATTCTTAAAAATTACAAAAAGTTTGATTTGGTTATAGACATGGAGGAGTATCTTAACACTTCTGCGATAATCTCGCTGTTTGTCGGACGGGAAAGCGCTGGCTTTGACCATGGAAGAAGAGCGAGTCTTTACTCTAAGAAAATAAGATATAATGACAAACAGCACGTTGTCTATACATTTATGGACCTTATAAATTTGGAAGATAATAGAAATCATGATAATTTAAAATTAGAAAAAGTTTATGTTTCAGATAACGATAAAAAAGTTGTTGAAAATTATCTTAAAAAAGTCGGCATTAAAAAAAATGATGTTCTTATTGGGATTGTTGTTGGCGCTGCAGAGTCTGCAAAGTGCAGAATGTGGCCAAAGGAAAAGTTTGCAAAACTTGCCGATATGCTGATTGAGAAAAAAAATGCTAAAATAATTTTTATCGGTGCACCAAACGAGAAAGAAATAATTGAGTCGATACAGTGTTTAATGAAAGAAAAATCTGTATGCGCAGCTGGCACAACAACGCTTAAGCAGTCATTTTATTTGATAGAAAAATGCAGTCTTGTTGTAAGCAATGACACAGGGCCAATGCATGTCTCGGCTGCAATGGGCGTAAAAACAATCGGTCTTTTTGGGCCAAATCTCCCCAAAAGGTTTGCTCCGTTTGGAGAAGGAAACATCAGCATATACAAGAAAAACGCCTGCAAGCTTAGCCCGTGCATAAACGTTCACAAAGGAAAAGTTCCAGACTGCCTTTACAAGAAAAACAGCGATGACTACCAGAAATGCATGAAAGCAATCAGCGTTGATGACGTGATGAATGCTATTGAGAAAATAGGACTGTAATTAATATTTAATTATGAATAAGAATACAAAATCATTAAAAAAGCAAAAAATTTAAAAGAATATGTCTAATTACAAGGATATGGGGGTTAAAATGGAAGATTTAACTAAAAGGATTGGAGAGCAAATCAATGAAAGCATTGAAGCAAAGAAGAATTTTCACAGTCAAATTGACAATATAAAGAAAGTCAGTAGTAAAATAATTCAGTGTTTTAAAAACGGAAACAAGGTTTTGATATTTGGAAACGGCGGCTCAGCTGCTGACGCTCAGCACATAGCAGGCGAACTTGTTGGAAGATACAAGCTTGAACGTAAAGGGCTTCCTGCAATCGCACTAACAACGGATACATCAGTGATTACTGCCTGGGCAAATGACTACAGCTATGATACGCTTTTTGAGCGGCAGGTTGAAGCGCTTGCAAAAAAAGATGATGTGTTAATTGGGATTTCCACTTCAGGTAATTCAAAAAACGTCATAAAGGCGCTAAAGAAAGGAAAGGAGATTGGAACAATAAATATCTCGCTCACCGGCAACAACGGCGGAGAGGTAAAAAAGCTAAGCGACTTAAACATTAACTCGGATTCTAAAAATACTCCGCGAATACAGGAGTGTCATTTGCTTTCGTACCACATAATATGCGAACTTGTAGAAGAAGGAATGATGAAATGAAATACTTGGTAACTGGCGGCGCAGGTTTTATAGGCTCAAATATTGCATTAGCGCTTGAAAAAGAAGGCGACGAAGTAACAGTGATTGATAATTTTAGCACAGGCATAAAATATAACCTGAAAAACTTTAAAGGAAAAACATTAAACATTGATATTTCAAAACCGTTTACACTAAGCGAAAAATTTGACGCAATATTTCACGAGGCAGCAATCACTGACCCAAGATTTAGTGATGACACTGAGACGCTGAGGCAAAACATTGTCAGTTTTGACAATATTTTAAAAATTGCAATAGACACAAAGGCAAAACTGATTTATGCATCATCCGCAAGTTTATACGGAAACGGACATTCACCACAGAAAGAAAATCAGAAAAAAGATTTGCAAAGCGCGTACGCAAAATCAAAACTGATGATTGACTCACTCGCAGAGAATTATTTTGACAAAATGCACATAGTCGGTTTAAGATACTTCAACGTTTTTGGACCTGGCGAAGAGCACAAAGGACGGCCTTCAAGCATGATATACCATCTTGCAAAACAGATGAAAGAAGGACACCGTCCAAAAATATTTGAGTTTGGAGAACAAAAAAGGGACCACATATATGTCAAAGACTGCGTAACTGCTAATCTAAGCGCGCTCACTTCAAAATCGGGAATATATAATGTTGGAACAGGCGTTGGCGAAGACTTTAACATGCTTGTAAAAACTTTAAACGAAGTCTTAAAAAAAGATTTAAAGCCTGAATACATAAAGAATCCTTACGGCAAGAATTATCAGGTTGATACGTGCGCAGACACCACAAAAGCAGAGAAGGAATTAAAGTTTAAAGCAAAATACTCATTAAAAGAAGGAATAGCTGATTATATGAAGGTAATAAGACTATGAAAGGGCTAAAAGATAAGATTGAAAACATTGTAGAAAACTTCAAAAAACTAAATATACTAGTCATAGGTGACGTCATGCTTGACAAATACACATTTGGCGAGGTAAGCAGGATTTCACCAGAAGCACCAATCCCTGTTCTTGAAGTAAAAGAGCAGAGGTTTGTACCAGGAGGCGCTGCAAACGTTGCATCAAACATAACAAGCTTCAATGCGAAATGTTCACTAATTGGAATCGTTGGAAACGACGAATCAAAGAAAATTCTACTGACTGAACTTGAAAAAAGAAAAATAAACGTCTCAAATCTAATAACTGACAAAAAAAGAAGAACAATAGTCAAGGAGAGGATTATTGCAAAAAGCCAGCAGATGATAAGAGTGGATTTTGAAAATAAAGAATACATACACTTTGACCACATAAAAGAGATTATAAAAAAGATAGGCAAAACAAAATATGATGCAATAATAGTTTCAGACTACGCGAAAGGCATGATAACACATGAACTCCTAAACGAACTAAAAAAATTGAATGTGAAAATAATAGTTGACACAAAGCCACTTCATAAAAAATGGTACAAGGATGTCTTTGCAATAACTCCAAATGAGAAAGAAGCAAGGGAAATGAGCGCTTCACTTGAAGAAAAAAGCAGCAACATTGAAGATGTCGGCAATTACCTCAAAAAAGAGCTAAATGCGAACGTGCTCATGACACGCGGGCAGCACGGGATATCACTGTTTGAAAAAGGAGAGAGCAAAGTATTTTCTGTTCCGACAAAAGCCAAAGAGGTTTATGATGTGAGCGGAGCTGGCGACACAGTAATAGCAGTTTACTCGCTTGCCGTTGCGTCAAATATTGAGCAGAAAACAGCTGCAGTAATAGCAAACCACGCGGGTGGCATTAAAGTCAAAAAACTTGGAACAGCAACAGTAAGCGCAAGTGAATTGATTAAGGACATTAAGGAAGATGAAAGCTATATTTCTTGATAGAGACGGCACAGTAAATATAGATAAAAATTACGTTTATAAGATTGAAGATTTTGAACTCATACCAAAAACGATTGAAGCATTGAAAAATTTTCAAAATAAAGGCTACCTTATTTTCATAATCACAAATCAGTCAGGAATTGGACGCGGATACTATAAAGACGATGATTTCCATAAGTTAAATAATCATATGCTGAAAGTTTTTTCAGACAACAATATTAAAATTACAAAAACTTACTATTGCCCTCATGTTGCAAAAGACAACTGTGAATGCCGAAAGCCAAATACAAAGTTTATCACTGACGCTGCAAAAGAGTTTAAGATAAAAGTTAAAGAAAGCTTTATGATTGGCGACAAGACAGCCGATATAAAGATGGGAGAAAATGCGGGATTAAAGACAGTGCTTGTAATGACTGGAAAGTCCGGCAAAGACGGAGAATTTAATGCAACACCAACATTCACTTCAAAAGATTTATATGAAGCCTCATTAATTGTGTGAATAAAATATGAGAGATATGGTTAAAAATGACACTTCAAAAACTTAAAACAAAAAAGGAAATAAAAGCGATAGCAGAAAAATTAAGAAAACAAGGTAAGATCATAGTTACAACTAACGGAAGCTTTGACCTTTTGCACGCAGGACACATAAGAAACCTGCAGGAATCAAAATCACAGGGAGACGTGCTTATTGTTGGACTTAATTCTGACAAGTCAATAAAGTCATACAAGGGAAAAGACAGGCCGATAATATCTGAAGAGTACCGTGTTGAAATGCTTGACGCGATAAGATTTGTTGATTACATAGTGCTGTTTGATGAAGACGAGATAGCTGTGCCATTAATCACGCTTGTTCGTCCAAGTGTTCACTGCAACGGCTCGCAGTACGGAGAAAACTGTGTTGAGGCGCCAGCTGTCAAGAAAATCGGCGCAAGACTTCACCTCATAAAGGAAAGTAAAGACAAGAATGGAAAGCTTTCAACAACAAGAATTATAAATAAGATAAAAGAGCTGAAATGATAAATGGATAAAAATAAAATTGAGAACATATACTTATTTTTGTTTTTTGGAATTATGCTGTGGCTTGGGCTTGCAGGTCTTTGGGGTAATTCCTTAATTCATGACTATCCAGTTGGATATCTTGCTTCAGATAATTATCTTCATTATCATATCGCAGAGAACATATTCGAAGAGGGAGGGTATAAATACGGCTCATTAAGCCTCAGCGGAGGATACCCTGATGTCATAGGCCATTATTATGCCGTAGCAGGCCATTTATCTGCTGTAATAACAACAATATCTGGAATACCAACATATGATTCGCTGCTATTACTCATAATAATTTGCGGAGTACTCTGCTCGCTGATGATATATTTCATCATTAAAAGATACAACGAGAAAGTTGCGATACTCTCGCTTCCAATAGCAACATTCCTTTTTGCCTACAATTTTTACTTCATATTTTTATGGGGACAGTATGAAATGATACTTGCAACCACTTTTGCAATACTCTCACTATGGGCATTTGACAACATCGATAAAAAATGGGGACCTGTGGCATTGACAATTTCACTTTCAGCCGCATTCTTGACGCACACTGCCGAATTCCTTGTTATGGTTGGGTGCCTTTTGACTTACTCATTTTTAAAATTGGTTCTGCAAAAAGATTTCACAAAAATTAAAAAACTTGTTATTGCAATAATATTGTCGCTTGCTATGGTTTTTAACTACGTCATAATATTTTTAAAAGTGATAATTGCGCAGCAGGGAAACCAGCCGTTCATGAATCTTGCATCACCTACAAAAGACTATCTTCGGACAGCTGTCATCAGTAATTTTGGATATTTCTTAATAATACTCGCAGTGGGTTTAGTCTATTATCTGATATCACGAAAATATTTTAATCTTGCATTATTTGTATCACTTTTCTACCTCGTATGGGGATTTTTAAACATGCTTGGCGGCACAGCAGGCTCAAGAAGCATACCGCAGCGATTTTTCTGGCCTGTATATTTTATGCCGTTTTTTGGCTACGGAGTTTACTTTATTGTGTCAAAATTTAAAAAGAAAAATGACTTATTGATATATATTGTTTCTGGACTACTAATTGTTGCAAGCGTTGCATATTACCATCAACCATCGCAGCCGGGAAGCCTGTACGGAGAGGATTATAACCAGCTGTTTAAATGGATTAAAGGAAATACAGAAAAGAATTCAACAGTGCTTTTTGTTTTTGATAATTTTTATCCGCAATCCTCCACGCTTTTTGATACATTCAGGATAAATTATTTCATTGACCAGAATGAATACATAGATTCGCTAAAAAGCGGCATGTTCAAAAGGGAATACAAGATTTATCTAACAGGAGAAAGCACGTTTAGATTTCCATACAGGGAATCATTGACTTCGTTTAAATTTCATTTTAAATCCAATGAGGAAATTTTAAAGACAAGAGACATATGCTCTTTTGACTACATTGTTTTCTCAAGAAGAGCCGAGATTAATCCGATAAATCAGTTTAATGGATTGTTTGAGTCAATTCTGCTCAATAATACCCAGATAAGCAGGCCGTACAGCAACATGAATATTGATGTGCTTAAAAACAATGACAAAAAGGATTGTTTAAACATGGATGGTGTGAAAATTGCTCAATAAAAACAGATATATAAAGGAAGTTCTTGCAATCGGCATATTGTTTGTTTCACTGTGCATATTATTTGAGATCATTTTTTATAAAACGGACATATCCAGAAATATTTATCTTGTTGCATCATTGTTTTATATATTCATACTTCCAGGGTACAGCATCACATTATTTTTGAAGGATGACTATGCGCTAGGTGAAAGAATTGTAATCGGCTCATTATTTTCTGCAGCTATACTTGGAATACTGACTTATGACTTTGGCGTACTTGGATGGCATATAAAAAGCCAATCATGGATTTTGCCGCCAATATTTATTATGATTGGTGTAGGCGTGAACATGATAAAGTTTAAGCAAAAACAAAAGAAGGATGTAAAATGAAACTAATATCAGTTGTTATACCGGCAAGAAATGAGGAAGAGACAATAAATAAGGTTTTAAGCGACTGCAAAAAATATCTTAAAAATGACAAAAATCACAGTTATGAAATAATCGTTGTTGATGACGGTTCAACAGACAAAACAAACCAGATTGCAAAAAAAGTAAATGGAGTAAAAGTAATAAAAAACACAGGAGTGCATGGAAAAGGAAGCGCGCTTGTAAAAGGTTTCTCTAGCGCCAAAGGCGACATTATTGTTATGCTTGACGCAGATTATTCACATAAAATTGAGGATGTTAAAAAACTTGTTGAACCACTCATAAAAAACAAAAATTGCGGAATGGTTATAGGATCAAGGATGCTTGGCGGAAGCGATGAGTATAATATAGTTAGAGGATTTGGAAATTACTTTTTAACAGGATGCTTTCGGCTGTTTTTCTGGATAAAATTAACTGACGCGCTTAACGGATTCAAAGCATTTAAAAAAGACATCTTTCTTGAAAACAAATACAAATCAAAAACTTTTGAGATAGAGGTTGAACTCATATCAAATGCGCTGAAAATGGGATATAAAATCAGTGAGATTCCAAGCCATGAACGAAAAAGAGCAGGAGGAGAGATGAAGTCCTTCGCATTGATTCACGGACCAAAATTCCTGATGAAAATAATTGAGGAATCAATAAGATACAGATTTAAAAAAATAAGCGATAAGGTGAAAAAATGAAGATACTTGTAACTGGTGGTGCAGGATTTATAGGAAGCCATGTGGCTGAATTTTATGCAGAGAAAGGAAATGAAGTCGTAGTGCTTGACAATTTAAGCCGTGACAAGCTGCTTAACAAAAACATAGCCAACAAGGAATATAACTGGAATTATCTTAAAAAATACAAAAATGTAAAATTGATAAAAGGAGATATCCGGGATTTTGAACTTATGAAAAAGTATAGCGTTGATTGCGACACAATAGTGCACACAGCCGCCCAGACAGCAGTCACAACATCTGTTACAAATCCAAGCGAAGACTTCAGTTCAAATGCGATTGGAACATTCAATATGCTTGAATCAGCAAGAATAAACAATGTTAAAAAAATAGTATACTGCTCAACAAACAAAGTGTATGGGGAAAACGTAAATAATGTTGGAATTACACAGACAAGCAAAAGATATAATTTTGAGGATGATTATAAAAATGGGATTCCGGAAAATTTCCCAATAGACTTATGCGAACACACACCATACGGGTGTTCAAAGCTTACAGGCGACATATACTGCCAGGATTACTCTCGTCTTTATGGCATTTCCGCAGGAATATTCAGAATGTCCTGCATATACGGAACAAGGCAGTTTGGTGTTGAAGACCAGGGATGGGTGGCATGGTTTACAATCGCATCAATACTGAAGAAGCCAATAACAATTTATGGCGATGGAAAACAGGTAAGGGATGTGCTTTACATAAAAGACTTAATAAATGCGTATAATCAATTTTTAGAATCAAAGATAAAAACAGGCGTATATAATATGGGTGGCGGCTCAAAAAACACGCTTTCACTTCTTGAACTTGTGGAGACTATAAAGGACTTAACAAAGATAAGCCCGAAAATAAGCTATTCAGACTGGAGACCATCAGATCAGAAGGTGTATATCTCCAACATAGCAAAGGTGCAAAAAGAATTGAACTGGAAGCCAACGGTAACGCCAAAAGATGGAGTTGCAAAGCTTGTGGAATTCGTAAATAATAACAAGAGCATATTCTAAATTTTTAATTTATTTTTATATTTCAGAAATAAGCCAACAGCACTTAGAAGTATGAAAGTTATTATTATTGAAACTGTAAGTGACGCAATAAATATGTTCATGTACCATACTAGAAGCGGAAATATTGTTAAGCCTATAAAAAATGAAAAGAATACTTTTTCTTCCTCCTCAATATCAAAGTTGCTCATTATGAGATAAGCCGGCAAAAACATTCCAAAAATTGTCCCAATTGTCCTAAGTCCTGTAAGACCAAACAGAAAAAATGAGAATAAAAAAATAATCGCTGTGCAAATTATCACTAGATTTCTTGTTGTAATTTTAAGTTTATCCAATTTTATACACCCTTATGTTATTTTTATTGTATACTAATGCTGCTCCTGATAATTGCTTTTCAAACTGTGTCAATGCATTGAAATTCTGTTTGTCCCCAATTGCTATAACATCTGAATAATCCAGCATGATGTATGTTGTTTTGAGTATCAAATCCTTGCCAACACCTGAGATTGGAATAAATGTGTGAGTTATGTTAATATCATTCCAGAAAAATGGCCTGTGCGCAGATGCCTGCATGAATCTAAGCTTTCCATATGTTAAAGTCCCAAAATCATTGATGACTGCATCCTTTGGCAGGTTTGAATCTGCCCATTCTGCAAATTCATACTGCGACTGCGTCATTCTTGCAACTCCACCGTATCCCTGATTTAAGGAATCGTACGCCACCTTTCCCTGCACCATGATTACTATGCTTAAAAATATCAGGACAAGAATCATGCTTAAGTTTGATATCTTAACATGCTTTTTGAGTAAATCTGCAACTATTATTATTCCAAATATTATCAGAAAGCAAAACAGGTATGATTCAACCATCAGATACCTTGCTATCCTGTAGGAGAGCTGAGCCAAACCAAAAACGTGCAGATGAAAGATTAAATATAATGTTACAAATAAGCTTATCATCACCAAATCATTTATCCTTCTTTTTAGGAAAAGAAATAAAAGTCCGATAAGCAGGAATACTACTGTCAGATAAGATATATAATTATCCTTATACGTGGAAAAAGTAGGGTTCAGGCTGAATTTGTTGTCAGGGACATCCAACCATTTAAATAGCAGCGATGCGCTGCCTGCTTTATATTTTCCAAGCTCCGCACTTTCACCGGTGCCTGTGTATAATACCAAAAAAGGAGCGCATAGAATGATGCCTATTACTAGGCATATAATCCATGGTTTGTAATTTGTTTTTGTAATTATAACTTTTTTATATTTGATGTATAATAATATCAGGAAAATTACAGAGAAGATTATTACAAGTATAAATCCCTGAAGATGTATTAGAAATGCGCATGAAGATAACACGACAAGTATGTATAGATAAATGTTTTTTTCTTTCTTATTCTCATAGAATTCATATGAATATTTGTACAATACATAGATAATAATTGGGATATATGTAAATGATGCAATTGTCGGCCTTTGCCCCCATAGATAAGTCATTATTGCGCGCATTTCAAAGATTAGCCAGAAAGAAACTGCGCCTGCAATGAGAAAGCCGTATGATTTTCTTAGCAGAAGATACATAGAGAACACCGCCAAAAATGAAGTTATTGCGATGAGAATGTATGGCGAAACAAACCGGTCTTTACCAAATATCTGAGCTATTGAATAATCAAGATGGT
>JAHFPP010000001.1 GCA_023266675.1 Candidatus Woesearchaeota archaeon | reverse complement strand
TTTAATAAGTGGAAGAAAATAATATTTAGTTATTCTACAATAACGTCAAACTTTAAAAAATCTGTTTTTATTGATGATTTTATGTCGTCAACTGCTGACTTCAGTTTGTCAATTCTTTTTGATTCTTTTTCTTTAGCATCATTAAGAGTATTTAACTCAGATTCCAATTTCTTTAATTCGTAGGTTGAGGACTGCACTTTATCATGTAAAATCAAAGATTTTATTTTGTAAAATTCCTCTGATTTTGAGTTTATATCAGTTATTTTATTCCTAATTGCTTCATTGTTTATTTTTGCTTCAGAGATTATGTGTAAAAGTGCGACACCATTGTCTTCTTTGAAATGTTCATTGAAGTTTTCCCTGAAATTCTTAACTATTGGCCTGTACTTCTCACTTGAATGAAACATCTCTGTTAAAGTTTTAAAATCAATCATTAATTTTAATTCATTTAGTTCTTTGTTAATTTCGAGGATTAAGGTCTTTTGTTTTTCAATGTTATCAAGGTTTTCCTTATGTTCCCTGCTGTTCTTTACCTTTTCAATCTCTGATATAACATCTTTTATCTTTTGCTTTAGTGATTTTATTTCAGATGTTATCTTATGAATAGTCTCCTCTATAACTTTCTTTTCTGATTTACTCAATTCAATTTTTCTAAGTTTTGCCCTTATCTCACTTATAAGTTTCAATTGCTGCATATTTCCTTCATTCTCGCTCACAATCTTTGAGTAGTTTTTCATGAACTTTGAGATGCATTCGCTGACGTCAGCAATCTCTTTGCCGATGAGAAAAGTTGACTTCTTGTATTTATCATCAGAACGCTTCTTGAATTCGAAGAAGTTTAAATTTATTTGCGAAATGAAATCATTAAAGTCGTGGCTTTTAAGATGTTTTAGCTCAGATAAGAGTTTTTCAACTTCCTTGGTATATATTTGTTTATTTGTGAGAACAAGATGCTTTATCCTCTCATCCTCATTTTTTTTATCAAGTGAGACTTTGCTTAGTGTGTCAAGCTTATCATTTGTCTCATGCGTTAATGAGGTTATGTTTTCATGGATTAATTTTATTGCATCGGATAAGTTTTTTTGAATCTTTTCTTCGTTTGAAAAAAGATATTTCTCAATATCCTCAAAAGAAATCTTTTCCTGATTCGCTTTAGGCTTCTCTTTTAATATGCCTGCAATTTTCTTTTTTAAAAGTTTTATTATTTTCATATAATCCACTTGCTATTATAAAGAAAAATTGACTTAATTTAAAGCTTATGGATGCAAAGTGGATAAAACATCTTTTAAAAATTTTTTAGAATAATAAATAAAAAGAAAATAAAAATAAGGAAGTTTTTATCTTCCTCGAGCCATCTTTGCTCTTGAAACGTTTCCTTTCTTATCGATAAAGTATAGGAAGCCTTTTGCTTTTTTGACGCCTACTTTTGCGACTTTTTCGATTTTATTCTTTGAGCCTGATTTTTTTCCTGCTCTTGCCATTTTAGCTCTTGATACGTCTCCTTGTTTGTCAACAAAGTATAAGTATCCTTTTTCTTTTTTAACTCCTGCTTTTGCTACTTCTTCAGCCATGTTTTTCATTCCTCCTAATATAGTATATATGAAAGGAATAAGTTTACAATCATTTTTGATTGTATAAATTCCCCCTAAACAGTATTTCTTGACATACCTTTATTTAAACCTTTCTATTTTGTCGTCAGTAATCAGTCTTAAGTAACAAATTTCAAGAAATTTTTAGATGAAATTACATTAAAGTTTAAAGGATATGCGAAGTAAAAATGTTTTAATTGTATGAAGTTTAATAGACGACAAAATAGAGCTATTATTTTTGGATACATTGCATTTTTTAGAAAGCTATTAATAGAGGAAGATTATCAAAGAAGATATGGAATTGTCAACAATAATAGGCTCGTCTGCAGGAATATTTACAACTTTGGCTGCACTTCCACAACTTATAAAGTCATGGAAAACAAAGTCGACAAAGGATGTTTCTCTTGAATGGTGCTCCATATTATTGGTGGGAGTGCTTTTGTGGCTTATTTATGGGGTAATGGTAACTGATTGGCCGCTTATTATAGCTAATATTCTCACTTTTATTTTTGTTTCCGGAATATTGTTCTTAAAATTAAGATATGGGTAAAATACAATAATATTATAAACTTGTTTTAGTATATAGGATAAATGAAAAAAAGCATTATTCTGCTGTTATTTGTTTTAATCCCATTAACTTATGCGTTTGAGGATTATAATTTAAGGGATAGTCTTACACTTGAGCTTAATATACATTCAAGCGTTGATATTGAATTCACTTCTCCAAATGGTCTATTGGATTATGCAAAAATAAGCTTGAATTATGTTATAAAGGATTCAGGAAATCAGAGAGTATTGACTTTTGAAACAACTCCGGATTCAAAGATATCTGATAAAATATATTTTGAATGGCAAAAACCAAAGGAAACTACACTAGATTATAGCGTCAGAAGCGTGATAGAGACAAATTCAAAGAATGGACACATAACAAAGAAAATTGACTTTCCGATAAAATCGCTGCCACAGGAGGTATATGAATATACAAAGCCTACAGCGATGATAGATTTTAATGATGATATCAAAAAGCTTGCTGCAACACTTTCTGAAGGAGACGATGATTTGTATTCTGTTGTATTTAAACTCTCTTCGTGGACTAATGAAAATATAAAATATGATTTATCGTCCGCTGGAGCTGACGCTGTTGAGAAATCATCATGGGTGCTAAAAAACAAAGTTGGAGTCTGTGATGAACTTACTAATTTATTTATTTCACTTTGCCGTTCGCTTGGCATCCCTGCAAGATTTGTGACAGGAGTATCGTATACAAATGACCCTCAGTTTAAGTCTCCGTGGGGCCTTCACGGATGGGCTGAAGTTTATTTTCCAGATTACGGTTGGGTGCCATTTGACGCTACATATGGTGAATTCGGCTTTATTGATGCAGGACATATAAAACTAAAGGACACTTTTGACTCAAACAAGACAAGCAGCGATTACACTTGGCAGGGGAGGGATGTTGAATTAAACCCAAAGAAAACAGATATTGATGTAAACGTATTTAAGAAAGGAAACCAGGTGTTAGCACCGTATGATTTAAGTATTCAGTTGTTTGATGACTTCGTCGGATTTGGATCATATAATTATGTTGAAGCGATTTTAGAGAACAAAAATAATTATTATTCTGCATCAAGCGTTACTTTATCTGTGCCAATTGAGATAACTGTGCTTGATGACAAGACAGTTGCGGTGCTGTTAAAGCCATATGAGAAAAAAAGTGTTTTCTGGAAAATCAAGGTTCCTGACGACTTAAAAAACAACTATAAATACACGTTTCCTGTGGCGGTGACATTGACACAGGCTAATTATTCAGTTGAATCATCATTTGACGTTTCAAGAACAGAGAAGGTAATTGATGAATACACATTAGATTCACTCATAAAAGAAAAAGAGAGCATTAACGAGGTTAATGATGGCGTGTCATTTTTTTGCGTTTCAGATAAGAATGAAATTGATGTTTTGGAAACAGCAAGAGTAACGTGCACAATATTTAATAATAAAACAGCAGATTTGAGCGGCATAAATATATGCATCGCTGATGACTGCAAAAGAATATATGTAAAATCTGGTGAAGAAAAGAAAATATCATTTGAAAAAAACTTCAATTCGTCTGGTTACAAGTTTTTGACTATAAGCGCAAAGAACAGCGAAATATCCAAAATGAGTTTCATAACGCTAATGGCGCTTGACAATCCAAAAGTTGAGATTTCAGAACTGAAGTATCCTGAAAGGGTCAAGTTTGATGATTCGTTTAAAGTTAGCTTTGTTATGACAAAAAAATCATACGCAACGCCAAAAAATGCAGAAGTTACAATTTACCACAACAAGAACAAGGAAACGTGGAAAATCAAAGATATAGATGGAATAATTCCTTTTGGAGTTGAACTTAAAGGCGAACTTTTAAAGTTCAATGATAATGATATGAAAGTTGTTGTGACGTATTATGACGACAGCAAAAAAAGTTATTATGAGGAGAAGGATTTTAAGATTACGCTCGACGACACCACTCTTACCCAGAAAATTGGTGTGATAATAAATCAGGTTTCTTTATGGATTCAAAGAATGATTGATAAATAAATTATCACTTCTAAATTAACAAAATTTAAAAAGGAGTAAATCAAAAATAGGTTGGGATGGTAAACAGTAAGAGTGTGGAAGGCACTGAAAGCGTATTCAATATGGAAAGTTCTATGCAAAAGCCTCTAAAGATTGAGGGTTTTTTTGACAATACCACGCTAAGCGTGCATCTAAAAGAGAATAATTATGCATATGCAAAAAAGGGAAGACCTGGCGAGATAAGTTTTGAGAAAGTCTCAGATGTCATTCTTTCAAAGCAGGAAATGAGGGATATATGCGCAGAGATACTGTCGCAGGTTGACAAAAAAGATGACTGTGTCATAGACATTGAGCGAGAATATTCAAAGATACTTCAGCTAGGAAAAATAAGGATTGTGATAACAACACCGCCGCTGTCTGACACTTATGAAATAACAGCTGTCAGACCAATAAAAAAACTGTCGCTTAAAGATTACTCACTTTCTGAGAAACTTGAAACAAGAATTACAGGACGAGCAGAAGGAATACTCATATCAGGCTCGCCTGGTGAAGGAAAATCCACATTTGTGCAGGCACTGGCTGAAAGTTATAATACTAAGAATAGAGTTATAAAAACAATTGAGGCGCCTCGTGACCTTGACCTATCACCAAACATAACAAGATACTAATTAAACCACACAAAACCAAAAGAGGTTTACGATTTACTCCTTCTATCACGTCCTGACAACACCTTGTTTGACGAGATGAGGACAACTGACGACTTCAAATTATTCTCTGACTTAAGGTTATCCGGAGTTGGAATGGTTGGAGTAGTACACGCAACTAACCCAGTTGACGCAATTCAAAGGTTCATCGGGCGAATTGAGCTAGGAGTAATACCTCACGTCATTGACACTGTGATTTTTATCAAAAGCGGCAAAGTTGAGAAGGTCTTTGAAGTTGAGATGAAGATAAAAGTTCCTGAAGGAATGAAAGAGGCAGATTTGGCTCGTCCGATAGTAGTTGTCAAAGACTTTGAAACAGGAGTTGCAGAGTTTGAGATATATTCATACGGAAATGACACGGTTGTTGTACCAATTGAAGACAGGCGAAAAACAGACGTTACAAAGGAATCATGGATGAAGAAGAATACGTTAAAATATGTTGAGGACTATTTTAAGGAACGAGAAGAAATACTAAAAGTCAAATCAGTTGACGAAGATAAAATAATTTTACTGGTAGCGAAAAAAGAAGTCTCAAGGGTTATAGGCAAAGAAAGACAGAATATTATCAAGGATGAACATGCGCTTGGCGTTAGTATTTATGTTGAAGGCGTTGACGTTAAAGAGGATAAGAAAGAAGAGATTAGAAAAAACCTAAAACCAATACCTTTTGAAGTCGAGTTCTCAGAGAAATGCATACATTTGAAAATAGGAAGTGAGTATGTGGAAAAAACGCTTGACCTCCTTGTAGACAAGAATTATTTATTATCTGCAAAAGTCGGCAAGAAAGGCGAAGTGAAAATAAGAATGGACACAGACATGGGAAAACTCGTCATGCAAGGCGTGAAGAAAGGCAAGATAACAATTAATGAGAGTTAGAATTTTGATAAAAATTAACTTTTCTCTATTTTTAAACCTGTTTTCTCTTCAAATAATTTAGAACCCATTTTCTTTTTAATTTCAATCATTTCTTTTTTAATATCTTTAAAATTTTCTTTTGGAATATCATACAAAATATCAGTATCGTCTTGGGTAATTTTTGGTATTTTTGTTATTCCTTGTTCAATTGTAACTAAAAGTTTTCTTGCAACATTATTCATTTGAAATCCATCACAATAATTACAATCTTCACAAAGGTGTCCTCTTTCTTGTATATCAAGTAAGTCTTTATGAGTTGGCAGCATCCAAATTAATTCCGGATTTATTAAAATAATCCCCATTTTATCCTCTTTCATCCATTCTTTAGTCATTTCGCCAATCTCTCCTCTAATTAATTCATCAAATTGTAAACAATCAGTTCCAAGCCAAACTTTTGCATTAGGATTCTCTTTATTAACTTGTTTTATGTATGCTTGAATTTGCCCAAAATCTCTTTTATCAATAAAAGGTTTCACTTCAACAACCCATAACTCTTCTTTTCTTTGTGCAATAATATCATATCGGTAAGAAGAATCTTCATCAATATCTCTCCATTCATAGACTACATCAAACCCCCGAGATTGTAGATGTGACCCTATTGCATTTTTTATTGTATCATGAGCTCTAACACTTCTTCGTCTACATTTAGAATGGAAAAATTGCCCAAATCGTATGGTCCTTTCATTATCTATAATCATATTAATTCGTTTATTATTAATATTATATAAAATTCTTTCGTAAATTTATAAAATGAAGAAGAAAGTGAGTAAAATTTAAATTCATAGAAATCAACAACATTTATATATTGAAACTAAATCTAATTTCTTACAATGCTCGACATTAAACTGGTTCGTGAGAATCCTGAAATCATAAGAAAAGATTTGCAAAAAAGAGACAGACCTGACAAATTAAGGGACTTGGAAGAGATTTCAGAGATTGACAAGAAATGGCGTGAATCGCTTTCAAAAGTTGAAGAACTCAAAAGAGAAAGAAACATAATTTCTAAAGAAATCAATGAACTCAAAAAAGCCGGAAAAGACGCCTCAGAAAAACTGGCTTTGGTAAAAGATATTCCTTCAAAAATCAAAGCGTATGATGACAGCGTTGAAGACTACAAGAAGAGAATGAACGAGCTTTTGAGGGGTATGCCAAACATTCTCCACGAATCTGTTCCTGTAGGAATTGACGACACTCAAAACAAGGTTGAAAAAGTTTTTGGCAAAAAACCGTATTTTGATTTTGAACCAAAAAGCCATGTTGATATTATAGAATCATACGGATTAGTCGATTTAGAACGTGCAGCAAAGATATCAGGCGCGAGATGGTATTTTCTAACTGGCGACCTTGCAATGCTTGACTTTGCAATACAAAAGTACGCAATTGATTTCATGCACAAGAAAGGCTACACAATAATCTACCCGCCGTTAATGATGAACAGAAAATCATACGAAGGCGTAACTGACATGAAAGACTTTGAAGACGTCATCTACAAAGTTGAGGGAGAAGACCTGTACATGATTGCAACATCAGAGCACCCGCTAACAGCAAGGTTCATGGACGAAGTCATTGAAGAAAAAAACCTTCCAATGAAATTCACAGGTATATCTCCATGCTTTAGAAAGGAAGCTGGTGCGCACGGAAAAGACATGAAGGGAATATTTAGAGTGCACCAGTTCAACAAGATTGAACAGGTAGTCCTTTGCAAGCCTGAAGACTCATGGTCGATACACGAAGAGCTTATGAATAACGCAATAGAATTATTTGAGTCACTAAACATTCATTTTAGAATCGTAAACATATGCACTGGCGATATCGGAACAGTTGCAGCAAAAAAATACGACCTTGAAGCATGGATGCCGGTTCAAAAAGCGTACAGAGAAATGGTGAGCTGCTCAAACTGCACAGAATACCAGGCAAGAAGGCTAAACATCAAATACAACAGTGGCGAAGGCAATAAGTATATTCATACTTTGAACTCAACAGCAATTGCAACATCAAGAGCAATAGTTGCAATAATCGAAAACTTTCAGGATAAAGAAGGAAACATTCACATACCTGAAGTCCTGTGGCCGTACATGAACGGCGTTAAAGTCTTATCGGTAAAAAATATTTAATTAATTCTTTTTAAGTTTCGGTTTCTTTATGTCTATTAGCTGCTGCTGTTTTAAAATTTGTTTTGCTAACTCATCTGCAGAAATTTGTTGTTTTACAGCTTCCTGATTTTTCATTATTAAATAAACTTTTTCAATCTCATCCTTGTCAAACCATGTTCCGCCGCACACCTTGCAGACGTCAAGAATTATGTCGCCTTTGATTTCCTTTTCCATTCTTACCATGCATTTTGGGCAAATGATGTCAAACTCATCAATCTTTAAATCCTGAGCTTCTTTTTTTTTAAAAAAATCAAACATTTGCAATTCCTCGGGTAATCAACTTATTTCACAAGCCTTGAGCCGCAGTTTGAGCAGAAGTTGGAATAAATATAATGGGCCATGCCGCACGTTTTGCATCTTACAACAACCTGGTATCTGTCTTCGTCATACTCCTTTTGCTGCACCTGGTTAAAGACATATCCCTGCTGTTTTTCCTTTTTCTCTTTTTCTGCAATGTCATTTTTTATTTCAGCCTGTATGTCTTCAGGTGATTTTCTGTTCATGAACCATATCAATGTCATTATAAAACCGTATAATACTAATATGATTCCAATATACAAGAAGATTGAGTATGCGCCGTTGAATGAGAAGCTTTTCTTGTTTATGAAAAAGGATACTCCGCTGACAATAAATCCAACTGCTAAAGTAACCGGTCCTGGTATGTTTGCCAACTTCTCACCTCTCTTAAAAAGCCTATAGCAGTATTTGGTGGCTTTTTCTATATAAATCTTGCCGTTTTAGTATATAATTAATCAAATTTGTAATATATTTCAAAAATGTAACATTAATGTTTCAAAAAGGAAATGTTTATATATCAACTGCATTTTAGTAGTTATATGCCTTTAAACAAAGCTACAAGTGAATTCATGGAATTATTTGGAGATACTCCAAAGATAAGGGTTCTTGAGTTTCTATTGATTTACAGAAACATTGACCACTCAATCGGCTCAATAGCCAAAGGCGCTGGAATCAACAGAATCACGCTTTTCAGGATATGGCATGAGCTTGAAAAAACCGGGCTAATAATTCAAACAAGAAAAATTGGTAATGCTAAGCTTTTCACGCTCAACTTCATGAATCCGTACATTAAGAACGTAATAGTGATGTTTGACAATATTGTAGGAACTAAAAACCGCATAAAATGAGTTTTGGGGAATTTATTAATTTTCTTTTTTTAAGTCAAGACTCGTTTAAGAAAAATAGGTGAGGAAATTTAAAAATGGTATATAAGAGATTAGCAGATAAAGTTGCAAAACTATTAAACAGGGAACTTGGATACATGAAATCAGATTCCGGACCAAGTGTAACAATGCATCATACCACAACACTTGATGAAATTAATAGTTATGGCGGAAATATTGAAAGGCATAATGGCCATGAGATTGTAGGCACTTATCAGGGAAAAGGCATACTTGGAATATCAATGGTGTTCGATGCAACTTTCAGAAAATGCGAAGGTGGAAATCCTTATTGGATGGTAGTTGACTGCGGAGAAAAAATAAACGGCGATCCGCGTAAACCCGTAAGAGGTTTTGTGATTGACAGCAAAATAAACTCACCAATCATTGATAATGGTGAAAAAGATCTTGAAACGCGTGTTATCTAGAAAGTTTTGATAAAATTATTTGATGGAGATTTAAATGAGAAAAGAAACTGATATGAAAATTGACCCGATTAGAGTTGGAGCTTATGAACAGCCAAATTCATGGGTTGGAAGAGTTTTGGAAAGATACAGTGTCAAAGCAAACCTACATTCAGGGATTAGAGAGATTCGAAAGTCTAATGAACATGAAAGCCATTATTACCAATTGCCTGACCTGATAGGATACCACATAGGCACTGTGCTTATTGACGACGGCAAATTTATATATGTCGATAAGATTGACAAGAGAAGAGTTGATGTTAATATTCAAAGAGAAGTTGGCAGTTATTGGAAAGTGACTGGCATAAATGAGCATGTAATGCATAACGGGCATAATGGAACATTAAAACCGCTTTCAAGGCTTGAGCTTCTTGTAAGATAGATTATTTTTTACATATTCTTCATTGTTTTTGGAAATATTTAAATAAAGCGCAGAAGAATTCTTTTAAAATGGGAATATTTGACAATGTTTTAAAAGGCGGCGAAACTCTTTTCAGAGATTCTGTTGCGCTTGACTATGATTTTATACCAAAATTGGTTCCTTACAGGGAGAAGCAGCAAAGATACATAGCTAACTGCATATCTCCTCTTTTTTCAAACAGAAACGGAAAAAATGTTCTAGTTCACGGACCGCCTGGTGTAGGCAAGACTGTTGCAATAAAACACGTTCTAAAAGAGATAGAGGAAAAGACTGATGACATACTTCCGATATACATAAACTGCTGGGAAAAAAATACAAGCTTTAAGATTATAATTGGCATATGCGAGCAGTTGGAATACAAGTTCACGCATAACAAGAAAACAGAAGAGTTATTTGCAGTAATTGAAAGCATACTAAACAAGAAGTCCGCAGTTTTTGTATTTGATGAAATAGACAAAATTGAGGACCACGATTTTTTATATCTTATACTTGAAAAGATTTACCGCCGCTCAATAATATTAATATCAAACTACAAGGAGTGGATTGTATCGCTTGATGAAAGAATCAAATCAAGAATGCTGCCAGAGATGCTTGAGTTTCAGAAATATAATGAAGTTGAGATTAAAGGAATTCTTAGAGGACGAATAGAATACGCTTTTGTTCAAAATGCTTTCATGGATGACGCAATTGACCTCGCCGCAAAAAAAGCTGCAGAGATTGAGGACGTTAGAACAGGTCTATACATTCTTCGTGAATCCGGAAACATTGCTGAAGAAAAATCAAGCAAGAAAATAACGTTTGAACATGTAAAGATAGCGATACAAAAGCTTGACGATTTTTCAATAAAGAAAAAAGACGAGCTTTCAACTGATGAACGGCTGATTCTAAAGATAATAAAAGAAAACTCAAGCAAAAAAATAGGAAATCTTTTTGAAATATACCAGAAGAACGGCGGAATCGGAGTTTACAAAACATTTCAGCGAAGAATAAAATCACTTGAGAAATCAAAATTCATCTCTGTAAAAAAAGTCGGCGGCGGACTTGAAGGTAACACCACACTTGTAACTGCAAGCAAGACAAAAAAGCTAAGCGAGTTCTAAAGTAATTATGTTATCAACGCAGTATTATAAAATCTTTAAAGTCTGTTTTAATATCAATTATTTCAACTTCAACAGAATCTACTCTTGACTCTTCAGTGCCATTATGGCACCACTTTACAAACTCATCGATGTCGTCACTAGGTCCAACTGCGACTATTTCAACGCATTCTTCATCAGTATTTTTGACGTAACCTTTAATCCCTAGCCTATAAGCCTCCTTTCTAGCAGTTTCCCTAAAATACACTCCCTGAACAAGACCTCTAACAATTATTTTGTATGCAGTATGAACGACCATGATAAAAAAATAGATAGAATATTAATAAAGATATTGTAAATAAATAAAAATCCCAACCGCCCTCCAATGGCGGGTTATTTTGTGATTTTTAAAATTAATATACCCTTGATGTTACACTACGAATTTCCGTGATCCCAACCGCTGCATAGCGGCGGGGTATATTAACAAATTAACAGAACCACTGGACACATTCTTCTCGTCTATAAATGCCTCCACTGGACACTGGACATACTGGCATGAGCTATATAAAGGAAACAGGCATCATTAATTATAGAAAATTATAATGATTTGGCTGGCGAGGAAAATTCCGCCCCTTTAAACTCCTCGCCCCATCTTTTTATAATGAAAATAGGAAATAAGTCAAAGGTGAAAAAATGATAGATGTAAGCCATGCAACAATACAGGAAATTTTTTACAGAAAAATAAAGGAAATGACAGCGCAAAGTAGAGAAAATACTTTTGACATCCAGTTCTCTGATGACTGGCTTGTTTCAGACGACTGTCTTGGATAAGAATAGACGATATAAAACATCAGTTTTATATATTAAATCCTATTTGCCTTTTTTATGAGAATAATAACCAAAGACGAGTTTGGATTGGTTAAAGAAGAACTGGCTGAAAAGATAGAAAGCGGCGAGGTATTCATTTATCCAACAGATACAATTTATGGTATTGGATGTGACGCCACAAACGAGACTTCTGTTTTAAAATTAAGAAATATCAAGAATCAGCATGACAGACCATTATCTGTTATTGCACCATCTGTAGAATGGGTAAAACAGAACTGCATAGTAACAGATGAAATTGAAGAATGGCTGAAAAAGCTTCCAGGGCCATATACTCTTGTATTGAAATTAAAGAATCCAAAAGCGATATCCATATCAGTAAATGACACCGGTTCAGTTGGGGTTAGAATTCCAAATCATTACATAAGCAGATTCGTATCATTTCTTGGTTTTCCGATAATAACAACGTCAGCCAACATTTCAGGAAATATGTTCATGACATCAATCGAAGACCTTGATAATTCCATAAAGAGCAAAGTTGACTTCTTTATTGACGACGGAGAAATAAGGGGAAAGCCTTCAACAATAATATTTCTTGACAAAGAAAAAATTGAAATTAGGAAAAGATAGTATATTTTTAGATTTGATTATGGTGAAAAACTTATGAAGATTCTTGCATTCGGCGATATACATGGCGACAGTTCTCAAGCCGAAAAGCTTGCGTTAAAAGCTGAAAAAGAAAATGTTGACCTTGTTGTTATATGCGGCGACTTTACGGATTTTGACAAATCAATAGATAATATAATAGGACATTTCAAGCAGAAGAATAAAAAAGTTTTACTAATACCCGGAAACCATGAAAGTTTTGCAACAGCTGATTTTCTAGCCGAGTTTTACAATGTAAAAAATATCCACGGATACTCTGTAAGATATGATGATGTTGGGATATTTGGCGCTGGCGGCGCAAATGTTGGACCAAATATACAAAGTGAAAGCGAGATATTTCTTAACCTAAAAAACGCATTTGAAAAAATAAAGTATCTTGACAAAAAGATAATGGTAACACACGTCCATCCATCAGACTCAAAGATGGAGAAGTTCTCGCATTTTGTTCCTGGTTCAACTGGCGTAAAGAAAGCAATAGACATGCTGCAGCCTAATATTCTTCTCTGTTCACATGTTCATGAAGCTGAAGGGATTGAAGAAAAAATTGGAAAGACAAGAGTCATAAATGTTGGGCGTGAAGGAAAAATAATAGAGCTGTAAAATAATGAAGCATGAAGAAATTACAATTGGCATAAGTGCAAGTTATAATATTGAAAGGAATCCTTACGAAGAAGCTGCAAAAAAATATTTAAAAGACATTGAAAATAATAGCGCGCTACAGACAATACCACTTTACAGAAGCCAAGTTTTAGGAATAGACAACCTTAAATTTCTTTACACATTAAGCGGTGTTCCGATAATAGCACACACTGTATTAAACGCACTAAGTGAAAGAGCCTCAGGAAAAGATGTTAATGTAAGGGTTGTTGGAAACGATGAAGTTGGAAGATTAATTTCTCTTTTAAATAATGAATTAGATGAAAATATGGAGTTTGTTCATGAAGGCGCTAAGCTGTCGCTTTCAAACAGCCTTGAAAAGCTTTTTGAAGGGGAAACAACTGCGCAGAATTATTTTGTGACTGGCGACATCCCATATGCGAGAGGATACACTGATTCTGGATACTTTGCCGACCTGACGTTTGACTTAAACAGCCACAGGCTATCCGAGAAACTTGATAGTGTAAAAAGAAATTTCTATTCAAAAGGCAAGATTGGAGATGAAGAACACATGTTTAAGGAGCCAAACATATTTCACTTCAGAGAAGAGGGATACATGGTTTTAAAAGATTTCTCCGACATATTTTATGAAAACAGAAAAAGCGGCGGACTTCCAAACGCAATGTATGAGTATTTTTCAAAAAGAGTAAGTGTTGACAAAGAATTCAGTAAAAGAGTAATGATAAATTTAGGAAAAGGATATCGTCAGATAATAAATATGGCAATGCAAAAAGGCAGGTTTACTAGGAACATTGCAGCGCCGATAAATTTTAATGTTGTAAATGATGTAGCTTCTTCATTGTTTGAGATAGATTTTGAGTTTAGATTTACACACCGTGATATTTTCAGGATGCTAGACATTGACGGACTAAATAATGACTGGATAATGTATGAGATGATAAGCAGAAGACTTGAAAGAAGAGGAAATCAAGATGATAGACTGACAAAACTTCAGGCTGCGCTTAAAGATAAAACAACATTGAAAGAGTTTCCTTTGATAGAAAATCTCGAGGAAGTCATTAAGGAATATACTTTAAGAATAGATGAACACCTTCCTGCGGATAAGAAAATATCATTTACAAACTTAAAAACATTTTTTCAAAGAAACAGCCAAAAAGAAGTCGTTGAGGACTTAACAAGACTTTTAGTATGATTATCAAGACACCGCGTTCTTTTAGACCAAGTAAAGTATCATGAACGCGTAATGCATTATGCTTCCAAGCATTACAAATACATGAAATGTTTCATGAGGTCCCCATGCTTTTGTGTGTGAGCCGACTTCATCAAACTGGTAAAACACTGCGCCTACTGTGTAGAATATTCCGCCAAGAAGAAGCCACAAAAATCCTGATATGTGAATTATGTTTATTAAAGGAAAAAATGCTGCGATAATTACCCATCCCATAAGCACATAAATTATTGTTGAGAAAAGTCCTGGTTTTAAGACGCCTGCAGATTTTAGCGTTATTCCAACTATAGCTGTTATCCATACAGCGCTTAAGATTATCCACCCCATTGTTCCCCGAAGTATTGTTAGGCATATTGGCGTGTACGTTGCTGCAATAAGCACGTAAATCATTGAATGGTCAATTCTTTCAAAAACTTTCTTTGCTTTTGTGCCGTCATTAAAGAAGTGATATAATGTGCTTGCAAGATAAAGAAGAAATAGTCCGACGCCAAAAACGGTAAATCCGACAACGTGCCAGACTGTTCCTTTAAACGCTCCAAGAAGTATTAATGCAACAAGTCCAACAACTGAAAGTGATGCGCCAACAAGATGAAGAATGCTGCTTGTTGGTTCATTCTTTAAATTTTTCTTCAGCATTTTTTAGTTTATCCTTTTATTACGCCAAGCGGAATGACCTTAACAACAAGTGTGCCAATGCCAACTTCATGCGACACTTTCACAACTTCGTCAATGTCTTTATACGCAAGCGGCGCCTCTTCAGCTATGCCTTTCCATGAAGCTGTTTTTAGGTAAATATGTCTTTTTTCAAGCTCATCTTTGATTGTTTCACCGCGAAATGATTTTATAGCGTCATGCCTTGACATCTGGCGTCCTGCTCCATGAGCTGTTGACCCAAAAGTCTCCTTCATTGCTGTCTCTGTGCCTAAAAGCAGATAGCTTGATGTGCCCATGCTTCCAGGAATTATTATTGGCTGGCCTATTTTTTGGTAATCTTTTGGAATCTCTTTACGCCCAGGACCAAAAGCCCTCGTGGCGCCTTTTCTGTGAACATAAACTTTCCTTTTTTCGCCGTCAATCTCGTGCTCTTCAAGCTTTGCCATGTTGTGCGATACGTCATATGTTGTATTGACTTCAGTCTTGTCGCCAAAAACTTCTTTGAATGACACCCTTACATAATGCGCGATTATGTGCCTGTTTGCCCATGCGTAGTTTGCTGCTGCGCTCATTGCCTTGAAATAATCTTCTGCAAGCCGCGAGCCTGATGGCGCGTATATTAAATCTTTTTCAGGAAGGCTCTTCATTATTTCAGGATACGCTTCTTCCATCTCTCTTAAGTAGTCTGAGCATACCTGGTGACCAAGGCCCCTTGAGCCGCAGTGAATCATGATTCCTATCTGCCCTTCTTTTTTTATTCCAAATATCTTTGCTGATGATTTGTCAAATATTGTGTCAACTATTTGCACTTCAAGAAAATGGTTTCCTGCGCCAAGCGTTCCAAGCTGCGCCCTTCCTCTTGCTTTTGCCTTCATTGTGACTTTTGATGCGTCAGCGGTTTTCATGTGGCCTTCTTCTTCGCAGTGCAAGATATCCTGCGCTTCGCCGTATCCGTTGTCTAGCGCCCATTTTGCGCCGTTGTTTAATACGTCATCAAGCTGCTTGTCTGTGAGTTTTATTTTTGACTCTGAACCAACACCAGATGGCACGTTTTTGAAAAGTGAATTTAGAAGTTCCCGGATTTTTGGTTCAACTTCCTCTTTTGTGAGGTTTGTTGTAAGAAATCGTACTCCGCAGTTTATGTCAAAGCCTATTCCGCCAGGAGTTATGCATCCTTTTTCTGAATCGATTGCAGCAACGCCACCAATGGAGAAACCGTAGCCTCTGTGTGCATCTGAAAGCATTATTGATTTTCCATAGATTCCAGGAAGACAACATGCAACGTTCATTCCCTGCTCTGTGGCTCCGTCTGAGTCCATTTTTTTAAGAAGCTTTTCGCTTGCATAAATACGCAGCGGAACATTCATTTTGCCAGTCTTCTCTACTTCCCATATATTATCATTTATTTTCTTGTATTCCATGATAAAATTAAGATTTTTATTCTCTTTAAATACCTTTTGTAGAATTATATCAGAAATTAAAAAATATATTTTAAATTTTAGTTATTATAAAAATTCAGATATTAATATTTTAATTGTAAATCCTACTAATAATAATACATATACTAATAAGAAGATAAATAAAAACCACCAGATACCCGGATTTGTATATTTATAAAATGGAACAAAACCACTTGAAAGAGCCGGAATTTTACCTGAATAAACAAGATATATAGCAATTATCCCTATTACATCCATAATAATTAATGTAAATAAAAGTTGGTCCATTTTATATATCAAGCACAACCTGCACATACTTTGGAGTTATCTCCATCTCGCTATACGTGATTCCTTTGACATATCCTGTTGTGTCGTAGTTTTTATAGTTGTCTCCGTAAACTGTTGCCGTTAACTTGCTTCCTTTTATTTTTAGCGTTTCAACTTTTGACAAAAACCATCCCTCTGTATCAAGGTAAAACAAAAGCTCATCAATCCAGTCGTAAAGCATGCTTTCAGGTTTGTTTGAGTTAAGCATTATCTCTTTTTTTATCAAAGGTTTTACTTTCTTTGAATCAAACATCAGGTTGAACGATGCGTAAGCTGCGTTTTCAAACTGCTCCTCAATAGTTTTTCCGTAAGCGCGAAACTTTACGTCAGCTGTGTGTGAAAAGTATTCGAACTGCTTTGAATTTGTCTTTGCCATTAATAGAGTAAAATCAAGTTTTGTTTAAAAAGTTTGTTAAAAAAATTAAGCAAATAAATAATAATCAGAACAGATGAAAGCTTGGATCAACTATCGACTTGAATTTTTCCTCAGCGTTCTCATGCTCAAGGTGTTTTGAACATTCCTGCTTTTCTTCCCAGTGATAGTGGCAGTCTTCCTTGAATGATGCGTATCTCCAGCAGTCTTTGCAAAGTTCGTTTGGCATGTTAAGAAATATATTTGGAGACTTCTTTATATGTTTTTTCTTTATGATTAAACGAGTTATCCAAATAATTTTAATTTGAATATGAACCAGTAAGCCATAAACATTCCGCCGATAACTAGGCCAGCAGCGTTTAATGCAAGATTCATATGATTATATTTAGCATCGTGCTCTTTTGCATCTTTTTGCTCATAATATAGTCCAAGTCCTCCCATAAGGCATCCTGTTGGAGGAAGGTATATGGCAAAAAGCACGCTTAAAAACCCGAAAATCCTGCTTATTTCAAAGCTGTAAGTTCGGCTTTCATCTTGCATTGGATATAACATAGTAAATTTTTAGGATTGAAACTATATAAAAATTGCGGTTATGTGAGTGTTCAATGAAAAACAGAGTTTTTCAAGAATTAGTTAGCGATAAATACATATGAAATTGACATCCTAACTAATTTAAGCAAAGACATAAAAAGAAAAAGGTAAAAACATTTGTTATGAGAACATTCAATAAACTTTTATTTGGTACAGCAGGGATACCAACGTCAACGCCAGAGCGTAATACTTTAAACGGAATATCCCATGTAAGAAAACTTGGACTCTCGGCTATGGAGCTAGAGTTTGTGCAGAGTGTAAACATAGGCGCTGACCTTGCAAAAGAAGTGAAAAAAGCAGCTGAGAAAGAAGATGTTACATTGACATGCCACGGGCAGTATTTCATAAACCTGAATTCAGCTGAGAAAGCCAAAGAAGAGGCAAGCATACAAAGGATACTTAATGCTGCACGCCGTGCATATGAGTGCGGAGCTTTCTCAATGACGTTTCACGCAGCATTTTATCAAAAGGATGATCCAAAAAAAGTTTACGAGACAGTAAAAGAAAATATGAAGGGTATAACTAAAACACTCAAAGATGAAGGAGTGAATATCTGGGTAAGACCTGAAACGACAGGAAAACCAACGCAGTTTGGAAGCATACAGGAGCTTGTAAAGATGTCTTCAGAGCTTGAAAATGTGATGCCGACAGTTGATTTTGCGCATCTTCACGCAAGGACTGGCGGAAAATACAACACATACGAAGAATTCAAAGAAGTCATGGACTTAATTGAAAAACATTTAGGAAAAGAAGGTTTGAATAATATGCACATTCACATGGCTGGGATAAATTATTCAGAGAAGGGTGAGCGAAATCATTTGATTCTAAAAGAGTCTGACATGAACTACACTGACTTAATAGCAGTGTGGCATGAGTACAAAATCAAAGGCGTTGTAATTTGCGAGAGCCCAAACATTGAAGTTGACGCGCTTCTTATGAAAAACGAATACGATTCAAACAAGAAAATATTTGAGCATGACAGCGTAACGCCAGAGTTTGACAAAAGCCAGAAAGCAAAAGCAGAATATAATCCATACAAAGCAGGACGAAAGTAGATTAGCAAACATTTTCTTAAATAGTTTAAAAAAAGAATAAAAACTTTTTTATATTATACTCAATAAAGTTATGTTATGTATAGTAAACCTAAAATTATTGGTGTAAGTGCAATACTTACAATTTTAATTATCTTTTTTTCATATGTTCTATTTACAATAATGAGAACTTTAGATTATATTCCCTCAAATATTAGATTAGCTATTATACTAGCATTTATTATTATAGTATTAATCATTTATTTGATAATATTAGTATCTCATCTTATCGGGAAAAAAAGTTATGCATTAGATAATTTCTTTAAAATTCGTTAAAGATATAACTATATTAGACAACAGAATTTATAGATACCTTTAAATATAAATTTGTTATTTAATTCTTTATGTCAAAGCTTAAGCAAAGAATACTAACAGTTGCTATTGCAATAATGCTAGTGCTCTTTATTGGTTTTGGAATTGATACATTCTACAAGCCTCCAAAATATGAGAATTACTGTAAAAATCAGTATGCTCCAGTTCTGGAAAAAACAGGAAGTCCTGTTTATAACAGTTTAAGTTATGATTCCACTTCAATTAATAATTCGTTCAGATTATGTTCAGAATTATCCGATAAATGCATTAAAAGCAGTCCTTCAGATTCAGCATCTGTTTACAAATGCCTTAAAGAAAAAGACGACTGCAGCAATGACATAATGGTTGGATACCTTAGCGACAAATACAGATGCATGAATGAGACAGTTCAGACGCAGTCAGAGCTTGACAGCTGCAATGAAAAGAAAGGATACCTTACAGCAAGATATGACAATAAAGGATGCGTTGAAAGCTACACATGCGAAACATGCCAAAACACGTTTCAGGAAGCTGACAAAAAGTATAACGGAATTGTTTTCATAGTTGCGCTAGTACTAGGAATCATATGCATGATAATTGCAATAGTTCTAAAAAACGACACAGTCTCCCCAGGAGTTCTTGGCGGCGGATTTTTGTCAATACTCTACGGCACAATCCGTGACTGGTCAAATCTTGGAGACTATTTACGATTAGCGCTTCTTGGAGTTGCACTTGCAATACTAATATGGATTGGATACAAGAAGATGACTGTTGACGACGAACTAACTACTAAGAAAAAGAAGAGATAATTTCTTTTAATTAAAATTCTTATTGATAGATAATAGTTACTTAGAAAATTTATAAAAAAGAAAATAATAAATAAAAATTTATTTTGCCTTCATTTCTGGGCGCTTGACTGTTATTGGAATCTTGCCTGCTGCGTATTCAAGCTTTGCGATTTCAAGAACGTTGTACCTTATTTCTTCAAGCTTCTTCTTTGGCATGTCAATTGCTATTGGCGCTCCCATTGAAAGCTGCAAAGCCCGTGCTCCAAGTACTCTTGCTTTTTCGTATTTTGTGTATTCGAAATCTTCTTCCTTGTTATTGTTTGCCATTATTATTTTACCTCAAATTTTTACAAACTTTTTCTTATCTCATTTGCCTTTCTTAAAGCAATTGAGACCATGTTGTCTACGTCTTCAACTGTTATTGGAGCGTCGCCGCCTTTTTGAAGCGCGCAGATTGTGCCGTCTTCAATTGTTGTAACAGTCAGTCTTGAATCGTATTCCTGTTCTTCTTCGCTTGTTGGGTCAACAAAATATTTTCCAGAGAGCTTAAAGACTGTTACTGGTATTGGTATTTTAAGCAGCGGAACTGGTTCGTCTGTGTGTGTTTTGTAGTCAACTCGTTCTCCGTCAAATCCTGGGAACTTTGCAACTTTTAGCGCTGCAATTGCTGCAAGGCCGCATACGTCAAGAAGGTTTCCCTGGTTGTTGATTGTGCAGATGTCTACGCTTATAATCCAGACTTTTTCGCCTTTTTTAACACAAAGTTTTTTGTTGTCAATAGCTTTTGATTCTCTTAGACCCCTGTCTACGACTCTTGCCATTTCGATTGCTTCGATTCCTGGCGGTCCTGCTTCAAAGTCGGGGGATGATAATGGTAAAAGTTCTGTTCCTACCATTAGTGCTCCTTCGTCTGGTGTGTCTGGGAATGGTTTACCCATTTCAAGTTTTATTCCTGCGATTACTTCTGTTTCTCCAACTTTGACTCTTGCTGAGCCTTCTGCTGTTTTTGAAACATTGTATTCGATTTCTATCTGCCGAAATTCGTCAAGCTTTCTTCCGTCAAATCTTTTTTCTTCTGACAAGTATCTTATCAGGTTTGTTTTTGAATCTTTACTCATCGTTAACTACCTCAAATTTATTTTTTAGAGCGTTTTTTTGCTCTATGTTTATTTTTAAAATTGCATCCTTTGCCATGTTTAGAGCATTTATTAATTGTTCTTTTGTTATTTCTCCATCCATCTGCAAAAGTGTCATTTCGCCTGTTGAAGGAATTAAAGCAATTGGTATGTCTGCTGTGCCGCCTTCTTCATGTGCTTCTTCAGAGTAATCTAGGTCAACTAATACTTTGTCGTCAACTCGTCCAACGGACACTGCACCAACTAGGTCTTTCATTTCGATTCCTGCATCAGCTAGTGCTATTGATGCTGCGCATATTCCTGCGCATCTTGAGCCTGCGTCTGTCTGAGGCAGTTCAATGAAGACGTCAACTACTGCGTTTGGATAGTTTTCCAAATTTAGTACTGGAAGTAATGCTTTTTCTGTTACCATTGCGATTTCTCGTGCTCTTCTGTTTTGTCCAGGTCGCACTCTTTCGCCTTGTCCTGAGAATGGCATCATGTTGTAGCTGCATCTAAGTATTCCTCGTTCAGGGTTTTGCATGAATTTTGGGTGCAGTTCGCGTGGTCCGTATACTGCTGCATATGCTACTGTGTTTCCTATTCTAAAGTATGCTGAGCCGTCTGCTCTTTTTATTACGCCAGCTTTCGCTTCAATTTCTCTTGACTCTGTGAAGTTTCTTCCGTCGTATCGTTTTTTGTATGTCATTTTTATCACTCTTGTTCGTCGCTGAAGTCTGATTGTGCGTCGCTTTGTGGTTCTTCCTGTTCAAAATCATTTTCTGATTCCTGAACTGGTGTAGTTTGTTTTGGAACTACCCTGTTCTTGTCAAGGTATTCTTTTATTTTGTCTGTTAAGCCTGACTGGTGTGATTCGCTCTCAATTTTCTTAATTACAGTCACTGCAAGTATTTCGCCTGCTGGAGGCCCAGAAATCCAGATGAATCCGTTTTGTCCAACTGTTATCTTGCATCCTGTTGCTTCTTTTATCATTGAAACCATTGAACCCTGCTTTCCTATTATTCTAGGAACTTTGTGCGTATTGATTTCTATTATTCTTCCGCCGTAAAGCTTCTTTAGACCCATTCCTTTAAGGGTTAAATCTACAAGGTTTTGGCTTGTTACGTTGATTATCTGTGTTACCATGTAATCGTTTATGTCAAAGAACTTTGTAAGGTTTTCTCCTCGCCTTATGAAGTCGCTTGTTGCGTCCTTCACTGATAGCATTGCTTCGTATGCGCAGTTTATGTTTACTCGCCATCCGTTGAAGTTAAGGTCTACTACTTTTCCTATTATTACATCTCCCTTTCTTGGGAAGTATCTTCCTGATACAGGTATTATTTTTAGTACCTTTCCGTCAACGTTTAATACTCCAAGCTTGCTTGCAAGTATCTTGTCGCTAAGTCTGTATGTTCCGTTGCTTGGAAGAAAATCCATGCCGGTAGCTAGGATTTCTCCTGGAACAGCTATCTTTTTGTCTTTTGCGATTAACTCGCTTTTTTGTGTTGTCATATTTTATTTCACCGTTTTTGTTTATTTTTTTAAATTTAATATTTGTTTTTTATTTTTTTATTTTTTATTGTTTGACGATTTCTGTTGAAACGTCTCCATGAGTAAGCGCATTAAGCTTGTCATAGAAGTCGTTTTGTATTCCTGCTGGGATCTCAACAACAACAATCCATGTTCCGTCTGGCGTCCATGAATCGTGCATTATTTTTCCAAATGATGATACTGTGCCATACATTTTTGATGCATACTTTGAGCCAATCTTGACTTCCACTTTTATCATTTCAAACTTTATTGGAAGAACTTTCATAATGTGTTTTAGTACATCCTGAACCTGGTCTTCTGCTGATTGATAGTAGTCAAATGTGACTTTTGCTTCGCTTATAGCATTTTCTATCCTTGTTTTTGGATGCGGAAGATGTGTTTTTGGGTCAACGCCGTTTCTTGCTATTATATCAATTATTCTTTTCTTTTTTTCCTCGTAAAGCTTGTGCCTGTAGTCATTAGTAAGCTGAAGCTCTCCGTGCGTTAGGATAAATTCTGCAATTTTTAATACGTCTTTCATTTCAAAGATTGTGTGCATATGCTCTTCGCTTGCAATTAAACCTTTTTTTACGTCAGAAAATATGTGTTCGCTTTTCAGAACTTCTTTTATGTCAACAGGTTTTTTGTTTCTAAAAGAAATAGCTAAGTCAGGATCCACTGCGATTTCAAATGTTTCTCCGCCTTTCTTTAGTTTTGCGGTGTTGAAGTGAACTCGCTCTTTGACCATACTCATTGGTTGCATTTTATCAATCCTCAGTTTCTATTTCTTCTTGAATTGTGTCAATGCCTGAATTATTTTTTCCTTTGGCATCTTTGTCATTTTTCTGTCTTTTACAGTTATGAATGCTGCGTCAACCCTGTTCTCTTCAGGTTTTAGTTCAATTACTTTGCTCATTGCTTTTATTGCTAACTTTAGTCCCTCGTCGATTGTTATGTCATCTCGGTATTCCTTGACAAGTATTTCCTCGATTTCAGGTTCTCCCTCGCCAATAACTGATGCTTTGTATTCAAAGTAGATTCCTGTTGGGTCTGTTTCGTAAAGTCTTTTTGCTCCGTTAGGGTCAATTCCTGCTATTAGTAAACTTACTCCAAATGGTCGTAGGCCACCGGACTGAGTGCATATCTGCTTTAATGCTGCTATGTCTTTAACAATTGTCATTGTGTCTATCTGACCATCATAAGTTACCATGTGCTGCTGAGCTTTGACCTGCGCTCTGTCCACAAGCACTCTTGCGTCAGACAGTATTCCTGCTGCGGTTGTCATTATGTGATTGTCGATTTCAAATATTTTCTCAACGGATTCTGGAATTATTAGTTTGTCAACTATTCTTTTGTCTGCTACTAGCAGTACGCCGTCTTTGCAAACCATGCCTATTGCTGTGCTTCCCTGCCTTACGGTTTTTTTTGCATATTCTACCTGTAATAGCCTGCCGTCAGGTGAAAACATTGTTATTGCTCTGTCGTATCCCATCATTTGGTGTTGCATTGCTTGCATTTTTATTCATCCTCCATTTTAGTATTGTATCAAAGGTATATCACAAAATGCAACTATGCCCAAAAATTGTTTTTTGATTTTTGTTTGCATTGCTTGCATTGTATTTTCCCTCCCTCTAAATTATTTTTTTAATTTTCCTGTTTAATTTGTATTTTTAAGTTTTATATTTTTAAGCGCTTATTTTTTCTGCCGCTTTTTTTATCATTCCTGATGTTATAAGCGTCCTTATGATTGCGTCTGTGTTTTTTATTTTTTTTACCATCGCAAGCGAAAGTTTCAGCTTGTCGACGTATTTATTATTTATGCGTATTATTCCTTTTTGTTTTGCCAAATCGTATCTTTTTGATATGAGTATGATTCCGGCTTTTGCCTGTCCATCTATTCCGTATAGTTCCTTGAATTCATGCTTTATTGAGTGCTCAAGGTCTTTTAATCCAAAATCATGGTTTTTTGATATGATTTCAAACGTGATATACCTTTTCTTCTCTCTAAGTGTTGGTATTAATGGTTTTATTCTTTCCATTAGCATTTAATTTTTTTATAGGTAATGCTGAGAAAAAAGCTTTTAGTCTTTTTTTATTTCCTCTGCCTTCTCTCTTACACAGGTTAGAAATGAATGTTTATTTAAAAACTTTATGCTTTTTATTCTCGCTATCCTCTGATAAGTTTAAGGACTTCATTCCTCTTTTGCTCCATGACTTTTTTTGAGTCTGCTTCAAGGTTTAGCCGTATCAGTGGCTCAGTGTTTGATGCGCGTACATTAAACCACCAGTCTTTGAAATAGAAACTTATGCCGTCTAGCGTTAGCTTTTCTCCTTTTCCTGAGTATTTCTCCTCAATCTTCTTTATGGTTTCATTGACGTCTGACACTTTACTGTTTATTTCTCCTGAGTGCGAATATTTCAATAATGGATATGCTACTTCTGATATCTTCTTTTTTTGTTCAAGCATTAAGTTTATGATATAAAGTGCTGCAAGGCTGCTTGACTCTGTTGTGTAATTGTCTTTGAAATAAAAGTGTCCTGAGAGTTCTCCTGCAAAAAAAGCATCATTGTCTCTCATCTGTTTTTTGATAAACGCGTGTCCAACTCTGCACTGAACAGCTATACCTTTGTTTTCTTCAATAACTTCCTTAACGACTTTGCTTGACCTTAGGTCATAAAGTATGGTTTGTTTTCCTTTTTCAAGGATGCTTTTTGAAATTATCGCAGTGATTATGTCCATTGGGATGACATTTCCTTTTTCATCAACAAATCCAACTCTGTCTGCGTCGCCGTCAAACGCTATTCCAAGGTCTGCTTTTTCTTTTAAAACAGTTTTTTGCAAAGCTAAAAGCGTTTCAACTTTCAGCGGGTTTGCCTCATGGTTTTCAAACTCGCCAGTCATCTCCTCAAATAAAGGAATTATCTCAAGATTTTTTAATGATTTTAAGACTTCAAGTTCCAGTGCGCCGACGCTGTTTGCGCAGTCAGCAACGATTTTTAGCTTGCCAGATGTTGGAGAATAATGCTTTGATATGGAATTGATATAATCTTTTTTTACATCTTTTTTTGTAACAACTCCTCTTGTTTTTGAGGGTTTAAAATCATTTTTTAAAACGAGTTTTTCTATTTCTTTAATTCCAGTGTCTCCGCTTATTGGAACCGCGCCTTTTTTACAAAGTTTAAATCCGTTGTATTCTTTAGGATTGTGCGACGCTGTGACCATTATGCCTGCGTCAACATTAAGTTTTCCCGTGCCAAAATAAAACAGTGGTGTAGAGCAAAGTCCAATATTAATTACATCTGCTCCCTCTTCATTTATTCCTTTTACAAGCGCATCATATAGCGGCAATGACGATTTTCGCATGTCAACGCCAACCATGACAGTTTTGCATTTAAGAAACGAAACAAATGCCCGCCCGATTTTGTATGCAAGCTCTTCATCCAAATCCTGTTTATAGATTCCACGAATGTCATATGCTTTGAATATGCTCATAAATAAAAACTGAATGATGGTTTTATTTAAAGATTGCGATAATGAGTTGTTAGAGAAAAGGTAATTAATAAAAATAAAAAGTATTAATTAAAAAAAGAATTATCTAGATCATCTGAAAAAAAGTGCTGCTGCGCCAAGGCTTCCTGCTGAGTCTCCAAGGTGATATCTTTCTATTTTAAATGTGTCCTGTAATGGAGGGAATACAAACTTTTTTGCGATCATATTTAATTTTTTAAAATCTAGCGAGTTTGAAACTCCACCGCCGACAACTATGAGTTCAACATTTAAAGTGTTTACAGCCTGCGCAAACGCTTCAGCAAGTAATTCGTGAACTTTGTCAATAACTGCTTTTGCAATTGCATCGTTTTTAAGAGAAAATATATCCTTTGTTTCTTTTATTGACGCTTTTCCTCCTGCTTCAATGTAAAGCCTTATTATTCCAGGACCCGCGCAAAAGTATTCAAGATCTCTCATCTTTTTTGAATCAATTATGTTGTGACCAATTTCACCAGCGCCTCCGTGTCTGCCAGAATAAAGCATGTTGTTTAAAATCAGTCCTGAGCCAATTCCTGTTCCAACAATAACGCCAGCCATGTTTGGATATTTTTTCCCGATTCCAAATGTGTGCTCGGCTAGCGCAAATAAATTTGCGTCATTTTCAACTTTAACGTCAGTCTTTAATTCCTTTAAAAGTATGCTTGTTAAATTTGTATTCTTGAAGTCCTTCACGTTTGCAAGGTACGGCACAAACCCGTTTTCGCGTACCGGACCTGGAACGCCAACGCCAACTCCGCATACTGGTTCAGACCATAATTGCCTTGCAACTTTGAGTATGTTTTTTATCACAACTTCTTTTCCTTCCTGCGCTTCAGTCGGTATCCTAATCTTATTCAATATTTTTCCGTTCTCGTCTATTATTACGCCTTCAATCTTTGTTCCACCAACGTCTATCCCTATAATATGCCTCATAGATTCATCCTCTTTTCAAATTCGTCAACTATTCTTCTTGATGACGGCTCAACTCCCTTTTTTATTGCAAGGGTGTATGACATCCAGTCGCCCATAAGCATAGCTGAGAATATTTTTGCAAGATAACAATCTCCTGTAATTCCAACTTCAACAATAGGAAGATTCAGCTCTTTCAATAATTCCTTGAATATTTTTTCTTTTTTTAAGAGCACAGGAGTTTCATCATTGCTTTTTATAAGGATAAAATAAAAATCAAGATTCTTTTTTGCAAACCCAGCTATATCATTATGAAATGCTCCTGGGAAAGTATTGTAGAATGAGGGGATTTCTGCAGTCTCATTAAAGTTAAGCTTCCATTTCCTTGCAACAACCTCATACTTGGTTGATGAATAAATAACTGGTGTTTTAGAAATGATTTTCTCGGCAATGTCCCCAGTAATCTCTTCAAACTTATTGTTTCTAAGAAAGTTTGATGTCTTTTTTACATATTTGTCCTGCTCATTAATGACGCCTGAATTCTCAAGAATGCGAAGGATAGGAAAAAACATGAATGGATATGCAAGTCTACCCTGCATACCTGACGGGATTAATATGTGCTTTGTCTTATTGTACATTGCAAGTTCCCGAAGTTTTCCTGCGGCTCCAATAGATATAATCTGGCACCCAAGTTTATGCACCTCTTTGTATAAATGAAGTGTTTCATCAGAATTTCCTGTGTAGGATATTACAAATACAAGAGAATTGTTTGTCACAAATCCGGGTAAGGAATAATCTTCAATAACAAAAACAGGAACATCTGAATCATGAAGATATTGCTGCAGGATATATCCAGGCATAGCAGACGCGCCAACACCAACAACTACAATATTTTCTATTTTTGAATGAACTGTGATATCCACTCCAAGCTCGTACCCTTTTTCCACTTGAGAATAAAGGTTTTCAAGCGTCTCATACATACCATACTTGTCAAAAACAACCATAGATAAGATTATTGACAATATTCCTATTTAAAGTTTGGTATTTTTTTAAGTCTATATAAAAAATGTATTTTGGATTAGCGAAATATTTATAAACGAAGTAACCTAATAATTAGTTAAGATGGAAAAACCAAGAGTGATGGGTGGACAGCCTTGCCCGATATGCAATAAAAAAACATTGACGCTTACTGAAGCTGAGAGAGAAGTTCCTTATTTTGGAATGGTTTATATTTTTTCAATGGATTGTTCTGACTGCCATTATCATAAAGCTGACGTTGAACCTCAAGCGAAAGGCGACCCTACAAGATGGGTCATAGAAATCAATTCTGAAGCTGATATGAATATAAGGGTTGTAAAGTCAAGCGAAGCGACAATCAAGATTCCAAGAATAATGACTATTGAATCAAGCCCAACATCAAATGGGTATGTGACAAATATAGAAGGAATTTTAAACCGAGCAAAAGTAATGCTTGAAAAGGTAAGAGATGATTCAGAAGACAATGACGACAGAAAGAAGGCAAAAAACATGATTAAAAAACTTCAGGATGTAATGTGGGGACGAGAACCTATGAAAATAACAATTGAAGACCCATCAGGAAACTCCGCAATAATCTCAGATAAGGCAGTAAAAAGCAAGCTTTAAGTTTTCTAAACAAATTATTAAGCAGACTAAATAAGTAATTTAATAATGAAAGATTCGGTTAATTATTATTCTGATAAGAATATTTTTTTCAAGAGCATTTATTAATAAATTTGTTTTAATTGTTTTTATGGCAAATCATGATTATAAAACGCTAATTGCAAAAGTTTCTTTGGCAAGAGGAGAAAAAGACATATCAGCTGCAGTTCAGACTGCAGTGGATGAGTTTAACGTTCAGCAATGGAATAAAAAACCAAATCAATCTAATTGGGTTGATTTAATAAGAATAGCTGACAATGCAAAAGAAGCATTGATGCAAAGCCAGTATGATGGGCGAGTATACTCCCATCCAATGCACGGGATAAAAGTTGAAAGAATATCTGATGAGGAGAATATTGCATTAAATTACAAAGCCGGAATTCTTGCGAAGCCTGCTAGAGACGCGATAAACTCTATATTTGGATACAGTCTATGATGTTTTGGCAGAGGAATGATTAAAGAAATTATTTATATACACTGAGTTTCTTCTTTTTTTATGGCTAATGTTTATATCAAAACTTTTGGATGCGCACTTAATCAGTCTGATTCTGAGACAATGGTTGGTGTATTGGAAAAAGAAGGTCATGTGGTTGTTTCTGACGAAAAAAACGCTGATGCCGTTATTATAAATTCGTGCACTGTCAAAGATGAAGCTGAGAATAAGCTGTATAAAGAGATAAGAAGACATAAAAATAGAAGAATCATAATTGCCGGATGCGTGGCTCAGGCAGACAGAAAACTTGCCGAAACAAAACTTAAAGATTATTCAGTAATTGGCACGTCACAGCTTTCCAATATCGGTACAGTTTTAAATGATGCCTTACTTGGAAAAAGAAGCGTGCTTCTTGACAAGCCAAATAAAGGGAAGGAAGAAAGGATTACGCTTCCACGAGTAAGAAAGAATGAGAGAGTAAGCATAATACCAATAAATGAAGGATGCCGCGGCTCATGCACATTCTGCAAAACAAAGCAAGCAAGAGGAAAACTCTATTCATACAGAAAAAAAGAGATAATTTCTGAGATAAAAAAATCTGTTGAGAGCGGCGCAAAAGAAGTGTGGCTGACCTCGCAGGACACGGGAGCGTACGGGCTTGATATTGATGACTCGCTTCCAAGACTTCTAAATGAAATTTTAAAAATTGAAGGGGATTTCATGGTGCGCCTTGGAATGTGCAATCCTGAATATGGAGTGATGTATCTTAAAGAACTAAAGAAGATTTTAAAACATGAAAAAATGTTTAGGTTCATTCATCTTCCGCTTCAGTCAGGAAGCAACTGTGTCCTAAAAGGCATGAAAAGAGAATATTCAAAGGAAGAGTTCCTAAAAGTTGCAAGAGAGCTGAAAAAAGCAATTCCTGATTTGACACTTGCAACAGATATCATTGTTGGTTTTCCAGGTGAAACAGAAAAAGATTTTGAAGAAACAATGGAAGTTGTAAGAGAGCTTGAGCCTGACGTTATTAACATGTCAAGGTTTTGGAAAAGACCCGGAACGCCTGCAGCAAAAATGAAACAGATTGATTCAAAAATAATAAAGCAAAGAAGCATAAGGCTAAGAGAGCTATTTCATAAAATAAGCGTTGAAAGAAACAAGAGATGGATTGGCTGGAGCGGCAGGATAATATTTGAAGAAGAAGGGAAAAATGATACGCTTGTCGGCAGAAACTATGCGTTTAAACCAATTGTTGTGAAAAAAGAGAAAGGACTTATTCTAAATGATGAAAGCATGGTTAAGATAACCTCATCAACTATGTGGGATTTAAGAGGAGAAGTAATATTTCGAAGATTGATTAGAAAATGAAAAAACATCATGATCATACAGAAAAAAATAATAAGAAATAAAAATTTTAATTAATATTTATTCTTCATCAACAGGCTTAGTTGAAGGCGCTTTGTATATCTGGCCAAAACTTGGAACAATAACTATATAGTCTTCTCCAAATCCTGCGATTTCCCCTTCCATTGCATCTGCTGTTTTTTTAAGCTTGTTTATTGACCTTTTTAATTCAACCATGTCTTTGTCTTTTAATGGTTTGATATTAACAAGTGCGATAGTATACCCTTCACGAAGTGAATCAAGAATTGCTTTGACGTCTGCAAAGTCCTCAAGAACAAAAGGCCTAACAGTTATCTTCTGTGATCCTCCAGCAACTTGCGCTTCAGTGTCAAGCTCTAAGTACTCACTCTCTGATTCTTCATTTGCATCAGACTTTTTTTTGGAAGTCAGACTTTCCTTGATTTGTTTAAAATAATTTTTCATTTTAATGATCCTCCCACATATTTGCTGGTAAAATATGATTATAGATATTTACACTTTCTTTGAGTATATAAATCTTTTGTTGGACTCGCCAAATATGAAACCATTATTCTCCTGATAATATTGTATTATTAAACAATTGTGATATCATGATTTATAGAAAGCTTTTTATATAATAGGTACCAATTATGATTAAAATAATCCATTTTGAGGTGGTAACATGAATACATATTTAGATAAGACATGTTTTGGCATCACAATGCTAGTTGCTGGTGTCATTTTAGGTTTGATTGCGTTTAACGTTTTTGCATGGTTAAATTTAACCTTGTTTTTTGCAGTCATGCTAGTGCTTTTAGGCGTGCACTCATTAATGTGCAAATGCAGCACAGAATGCTGTGAACCTTCAAAGCCAAAGAAAAAATAAGTTTATTGATTATTTTTCTTTTTTTATTTATTTTCAGTTTTAATTCTGGTTTGATAATATTAAACTGTTAGAACCATCCTTTTCTTTTAAAAAGCACAAGTGAGAACCCGCTTATGATAACCATTAGTCCTATCATTACCCAGAATCCATATTCAAAACTTGCTCCGGGTATAATATGAAAATTAGTACCATAAATTCCTGATATGGCCGTAAGAGGCAGTACTAAAGTAGCTATAACTGACAGAACTTTCATCACTTCGTTCATATTGTTTGATATTGTTGACATATAGACTTCATAAGCATTGCCTACAAGCTCTCTTGAATTATCAATTGAATCAGTCACCCTAATCGTGTTATCATATATATCCCTAAAATACGGCACTGCATCATGCGTTATGAACTTATAATCCCTTTTTGCAAGAAAAGAGACTTTTTCACGCTGCTCAAAAACCCTTCGCTTAACAAAGATGATAACCCTCTTAAGTTTTAGTATTTCTGAAAGGACTTTCTGCTTTACATTTTTTGAGATGTTCTCTTCAATGTCTTCAATCTGGTTGTCAACGCTTTCAAGTATTGGGAAATAATTGTCAATCTCCCTGTCAAGCAAATCATGAAAAATAAAATCAGGAGATTTCTTGAACAATGTTTCAAGACGTTCCTTGTCTTTTTTTAGACTGTCAAATGACTCTATCGGCTTTTTATGGTTTGATATTATAAAATTTTTCCCAATCACAAAGTCAAGTTCATACATCTCAAGTGTCTTGGTGTTTTTTATCCCATAATAAATGCATAACAGGTAATTTTCAAACTCCTCAATCTTAATCCTTACATTGGCTTTGAAAAGGTCCTCTTCTGTCGTCGGATGAAGCTTGAATGTTTTTGCAATTATTTGGGTTTCTTCCCGTGTAAGATTGGATATGTCTATCCATAAGTTCTCATTTTTTATTTTGTGCAAATCTTTGAAATCCGCTTTCTTTATGCCATTCTTGTAATAGAATACGTCAATCATACAAGTGACATTGAAGTTTATGTTTTTAAATGTTTGGACTTAACAGAAGTTTGATGGCATAATCATTCCTTGTTGATTACAAGTTTTGATATCTGTGACATATAATTCTCAAATTTCTTGAGTTTTTCAACTGCTTCAGATGTATAGTGTATATCTGCTGTTTTTTTGCATTTGTGGATATACTTGTCTATTATTTCTTCGCATACTTCCATTGATTTTTTGGAAGTCATATAAAGTCTGTCGGCTTCATCTTTATCAAGTTTATAAAAAGCCTTTATTGTCTCAAGATATCTTTCGATTAGCGCTTCAAACGCCTTTCTTAAATGCTCCTTTGTAACACACGTATTATCTATCTTTTCAATGCATCGTATAAACCTTTTTTGCTGGTCTGCAATCTTTTCAAGTGAATCAATCATGCTTCCATAAAACAGCGTTTCTTTAACATGTATATTAAGCGACTTTGAGAGGCTTGGCTTGTCAAGAAGCTTGTTTAGTATTTTGTGACCGACATAGAAAAGCCTGTTTATGTCAACATCCATTTTATCGAGGTCTATTTTTTCATTTTTGTCAAAAAATTCATGCGCCTCCGAAAACATTGCACGAATTATAATGTCCATTCGTTTTATTATACTCTCAATAGAGATATCCTGTGTATTTAGAAAATCCTTGATTACTATCTTTTTTGAATTTTGCTCCATTATTTCAAGCGCAACAAGACTATGAGTAGTTTCTTCAATATCTTTAATATGATCTCTTAATTTTAAACCATGTATCTCAATTATAGAATAATTATTCATGTAAGCTGCGATAATATTTCTCCCAACCCCAATACTGTCATCACATGAAATCTTTTTTATTCTTAATTCAGAAGCAGACTCATTTCGTGATGATAAAATCAAGCTTTCAGCAGACTCTTCAACGTTTACTTCGTCGCCCTTTTTTAATTTATTTCTTTCAACCCACGATTTTGGAATTGAAAGTACAAAAGAATTTTTACCAAATTGAATAAGCCGTCTGCTTGACATAATAAACCCCCGCTCATATATGTTATATATAATATATGGTTAATGTATATATAGTTATCTTTTCTAAATGAAATATAGATTTTAGGGGGGATTAGAATGGAAGAATTTGAATCAGGAAAAATTGAAGATGTATACGATGAAATTGGGGATGAAAACGTTTACACAGAGCAAGGTCGCGAAAGACTATTAGATGAAGAAGAGCTTACTGATGTTGAGGACGCATTCATGCAAGGATATGAGTTGGCGTTTGAATAATAGATATTTATTTTTTTATTAAAGCATCCTGGTAAATTTTAAACGCTTTACGTTTTTCTTTTTTGTATAAATAAGGCGTTCCTATTTCTTCTTTGCAATTTTGACATTTTAAAATATTTACGCTACTTAAAGATTTAGACTCAAGATTTACCATATTTTGTGGATGAAAGATTCTGTCAAAATAAAGTCGTCTAATATTTCCCGGTCCATCTTTTTGGTATATTAAGACAAAATTACCACAAATTCTACATGATAAATTCAAAAGTCTTGAATATTTTCCTCTTGCAGTTTTATACTTGTCTTTTTTTAATTTAAAATTCATATTTTAATTAAGATAGAACTAATTTATTAATCTTTAGACCTTACTCTTCCAACCTTTTAGAAAAAGCTTGACCAAAACAGGATTTTTTAATTTTTAATCTTTAGAACGAACTCTTCTTTCTTTAGGAACGTGATTCAATAATTTTCCGTCTTTGTGTTTGGCACATCCCATGTAGTCATTTTTGTGCTTTATTATTACAAATCCTTTTGTGCTTCCGGGATAATCAACATCCTGTCCTCGTATCCAGTCTCTTGCTTTTTCTTCATCAAGCTCAAGAACATTTTTCTTTGCAAGCGGACCTACAATCTGTGAGCCTTCAATTGAAAGACGGATTTCGTGGTCTTTTAATTCACAAAAATATACGCCGATAGAATTTATCATCAGTAAGTCAAGGTTTAAATTATCAATTTCTTTTGTTACAATATTAACGCGGTTGTTTGCATTTATCAGATATGCGTAGTCAAGATGTTCTGTAAGCGAAAATGTCTCTTCAAGTTTCTTTCTAATCTCTTTTATTTCTTTGCTGTTAAGAAACTTTAAGCCGGGTTTCAAATTATACACCCCATAATGGGTTTTGTTCTCGCATTATTAAGGATATTTCTTTTAAGACTTCTATCTCATCTTTTGACAGATGTTCTTTTAGTGTTTTTAATTTTCTAAAATCATCTTCGCTTACAAGCGAGTATAAAACGTCTCCTTCAAAAATCTGCCGTCCAACTGTTACATTGTCGTATGCAACTGCTAATTGTTTTCCTGAGGACGCTGTTGTTACATGATCTTCACCGTCTTTCATTGATTTTATCTTTGTTACCTGCTTTCCATTTTTCATGAGCGGCATGCCTGTTCTTATCTTTCCAAGAAGCACATCAGTTCCTACAATTGCAGGATTATTTTGGCGAAAAACGTGGTTTGGCATAAGTTTTATTTTTGCAGGGCGTGTTAAAGCGTTTAATTCAAGCCCCTCAATATTCTCCTCAGCATCTTTTTGCCATGCCTCAAACTCTTCAATGAGTCGGTAGATTACTTTGTTTAATATCACTTTTACTTTTGGGCTTACAACTTCAACTTCCTTGTTTACTTCAACGTTGAATCCAAGGATTACTGAGTGTGTTGGGTTTTTGTCAAACACGCTTTCAGCTTCAGAGATGTCGTGGCGCGAGATGTTTCCTATTGCTGCTTTTTTTATCTTGACCTTTTTTTCTTTAAGTAGATTAGTTAGTGCTTCAAGGCCGCCTAGTGTGTCTGCTTTGATTATGATTCCTTCTTTTTCTGTTTCGATGAGTATTTCCTGAACTTCAGCTCGTATTTCTTCTTTTATGCGTTCTATGTCAGCGTTGTTATTGACTACTCTTACTGGCATTCCCGATATTGCTTCATCAATGTCTGGCGCTGATATCTTGACGCCTGTTGCTGCTACTGCTTTTTCAACATTCAAGAATTTGGCTTTCTTATCTCTCATCTCTGTTAGCGGCGCAGGTTCAAACAGCGCCCTGACTTTTGTGACTATCGGTTCACTTATTGTTCCGATGACTACAGTGTCGCCTTTTTTTATCGTGCCGTCATATATTATCACGTCAAGCGTTTTTCCTAGGCCCACTTCTTCTTTTACTTCAAGTATTGTTCCTTTGCCTGGGACTTCTTCTTCAAATTCCAGTCTTTTTTCAAGGAATTTCTGTGCAAGTCCTGTTAGTATGCTTAAGAGTTCTGGGAATCCTTCAGCTGTTTTTGCTGAGCATGGAATGATTGCAAGTTGTTTTGTAAAATCTTCAAGGCGGTCAAATCTTTCTGATTCAAACCCCATCTCATAAAACTTTGCGACTAGTTCGTAAAGTTTTGCGTCAAGTTTTTGCTGTACGTCAAACGTCTGTAGTTTTATGGAATCAATAAGGTTTGTGTTCTCCTTTGTTTTCCAGCCTGCGATTAAGTCAACTTTGTTTGCTGCAACAATGAACGGTGTTTTGTATGAGCGAAGTATGTCTATTGCTTCAATAGTCTGCGGCTTAAACCCTTCATTGATGTCTACTACAAGTATTGCGATGTCTGCGAGGTTTCCACCTCTTTTTCTTAAGGAGGTGAATGCTGCGTGTCCTGGCGTGTCTATGAACAGTAATCCTGGGATTGCGAATTTTAGCTTTAATTTTTCAAGAAGTGGTCCGCATACTTCTTTTATTGTTTCTATCGGGATAATTGATGCGCCGATTGCCTGAGTTATTGCGCCTGCCTCACTCTTAACAATAGCCGTGCCTCTAATCTTGTCAAGTATTGACGACTTTCCATGGTCAACGTGGCCGACAACCACGCATAAAGGGCTTCGTGTGCTCATAAGAGCGAGAATTTTATGATGATTAATAAAGATTACGGACCAAAATATTTATTTTAATTTGTCAATTCTTTTATCATTGGTTAATATTTTCATCTGAGATATAGCAATATTATTTAATTTGTCTAATCTTTCAAATTGTGAAATATTCTCATTAATAAATACTGCATTTATACTTTCTAAATTAGAAAGACAAACCAACTGAGAAACATTTGCATAATCTCTTATGTTACCTTCTTCGTTTTTATTTGCATCTCTCCATTCTTTTGCAGTCATCCCAAACAATGCAACATTTAACACATCCGCCTCAGAAGCATAAATTTTATTTTTCTGATTATATGTTAGCTCTTTAGGAATCAGATTTTCTTTAATCGCATCTGTATGAATTTTATAATTAATTTTTGTTAAACTTCTTTTTACATCCCAATCTAATTGTTTTTGCTCTTGTTCTTTTAATCTTTGAAATTCTTTAATCAGGTAAATCTTAAATTCCGCACTTATCCACATACCAAACTCAAACGCGATATCTTTATACGCATAAGTACCACCATAACGTCCAGTTGTCGCTTTTAAACCAATTGCGTTCGTTTTCTCAACCCATTCTTTAACACTTATCTTGTAGTTATTTAATCCAGCTTTACTTCTAATTATGGCATATTCGCCATAATTAAAATTAGGATTGTATATTCTCTCCCAAATTCCTAAAAACTCAACAGTATTCCTATTTCTAATCCAATCTGACACAAAGAAATCACCATCTTTAGCTTTTAGCATGTCAGTTATTGAGATATAATCTTCATCATCAATATTTATTTCTGTTCCAATTACATTAAGTTTAGTGCTCATTATCATCAAATAAAGATTAATTGATTTATATATTTTCTTCGTGTAGCTGTCCAGTGGTCCAGTGGAGTATAAACAAAAAAAATATATAGTGTTATCATCAAAATAGTGTTTATGTGGATAGTAGAGGTGATTTTAGGAGTTGTAATGTTTATTTCTAATTCTTTTACTCTGTGGCTCACAAACCTTTTTGTCGCTCCTTTCACTAATTACAGTATTTTTAAGATTCTTGTGCCTGTTTACATTACACTGGTTGTTACACAACTTTTTCAGGAGAAAAAAGGCACGTCACGCGGAAACGCGATGTCAAACGCTGCAATAGCACTCTGGGGTGGAATTGACTTTGTCATTATGACCATGAAAAACGGGTTTGATAATTCTGAGATACCGAAAATTGTAATTGCATCTGTGATAATATTGTATGGATTGTATATTATAGTTGAGGGATTTTTAGGCAGCGAGATAATAAAGTATGTCGGGAGAGTTAGAGAAGTCAGCTATTTCATCATAATATTTGCGCCGTTGTATTATACTAATGCAACGTTGTCACTTGAATATATTTTTGGAGCAGTTGTGTTTTTCTACGTATATTATAGAGTGGTTAGATTATTGGATAGAATTGTTCCAACACCAGAAGTTTTAATTACAGACATAAAAGAAGCTGCGCAAGTCAGTTTGCCTGATGAGAATCAGATAAAAGAAAAAGTTGTGTCAAAAAAATGAACACACCCTTCTTTTAATGATATTTACAAATAAATGGTAAATGCTCTATTAATTCATAAATTTTATATACTAACAGATTAAAGGATGAGGTATGATAGAGGTGTGGAGTGTAGTTAGCAATGTATTCCTGTTTATTTGGAACTCCTTCACTTTGTGGCTAAATAACCTTTTTATTGCGCCATCATCTAATTATGAAATATTCAAAATCCTTGTCCCTGTATATATAGGGTTGTTCCTTGCCGAGCTATTTCAGGAGAAAAAAGGCACTTCGCGCGGAAACGCGATGACAAACGCCGTGATAGTTCTTTGGGGAGGAGTAGATTTCTTTATTATAAACGCAAAAGATGGGATGGGCAGTGCGGACATAGCAAAGCTTGTGATAGCACTTGCAATAATACTTTACGGAGTCTACATAATAATAGAAGGGTACATTGGAAATGAGATGATAAAGTACATTGGACGTGTAAGGGAAGTAAGCTATTTCATAATGGTATTTGCGCCAATATACTATACTGACGCTGTACTAAGTGCACAGTATATTTTTGGAGCAATTGCATTCTTCTACCTGTTCTACATGACAATAGAAGTTGTAGACAAATTCATACCAGACCCAAAAGCGCTAGTTGCTGACATGAAAGAAGCAGCTAGCGTCAACCTGCTGCAAACAACAAGCAAAGAGAAACCGATTTAAAATGATAGAGCAACTAAAAACAATAATAGGAAACATCACAATAATTGTAGTTGTTCTATTATCAATAATTGCTGCCAGGATATTATTTAGACTGAAATTATTAATTCATTCAAAAATAAAATTTTTTATCAGATTGATATGTATTGGAATGATATCATATGGAATTGCTGAATTGGTATATTTAAAATATGCTGAATGGCCTAACCCAAGTGATATATTCAATATCTCCGGTGACATATTATTTCTTATAGCGTTTAGTTATCTTTATATAAAAAGTGAGAAAAAAGAATTGACATTTAAAGATATAAAAATGATAATTTTCACATTGGTATTCACAATATCATTGCTGGTTTATTTATCATATGTTTTCATACTTCCAAATATAGCAGACGTAAACTTACTTGAGATAGTTCTGGATTTCTATTACCCAATAAGTAGTTTAATTTTATTTTTAATTGTTTTCCTTTATCAGATAAATAAGAATGAGAAAAAAGGTTTCATATTTTATATAGTATTAGATGCCTTCTTTTCTTATGTAGCAAATATGATTTATGTGTACAATGATTTTACAGAGAATTATGGAGTACTTGGAATTTTGTCAGACTCATTATACCTCCTTGGATTTTTATTTTTATTACTTGGATTGCTTCTCTTTTTCATTAGAATGTATGATAATAATGAAATAATGTTAAAGCAGATATAATAATTAAGTATTATATACCATTAAATTTATTAAGAGGTTTCTCAATATTATTTGTAAGATGAATAATTTGAAATTAGTAAAGACTAAACTTGGAAAAGCGGTATACGCAAATAAGAAATTTGAGAAAGGAGAAGAGATAATTGAATTTAAAGGGGAACTTATTGAATATGATAATTTGCCAAAAAAAGTGGACCATTATATTCAGATAGGTAAGACTCTGAATATGGGTCCTTCTGGTGATTTTGATGATTTCATAAATCATTCATGCAACCCTAATTGCGGTTTAATTGTAAATGATACTAAAGTAACACTAATTGCAATAACTCAAATAAGAAAAGATGAAGAAATCAGTTTTGATTACTCCACAACTATGGATGAGGATGATTGGGAGATGGATTGTTTGTGCGAAGATAAGGAGTGCAGAAAAAGAATCAGGGATTTTAAGTATCTTCCAAAGGAAGTTCAGGACAAATACATCAAACTTGGGATTGTTCCTAAGTTTATTATTGAAAGCATCAAAAGATGAGTCCATAGCAACATTTATTAAGCGTTTATTCTACTTCTAGCGTATGTACGAATCAAAAAAACCAAATTTACTGATTTTAGGCGCATCAGGCGGTGTTGGAAGCGCGCTTCTTATTTATTTAAGCCACCACCGAAAATCCTTTGATAACATAGTCCTTCTTGACAAGAGCAAAGGCATATTGGCAAATAAATTCGTTGACCATGCAAGGTTAAATTATATCTTCATAAACAAAGCCCTATCTTTTCCCAAAGATACGCTTGAATACAAGAACATATTAAAAAATCATTTGATAAATATAGTTATTGATGTTGTAAGCGACGATAACCTGCAGACATTTGAAATAACAAATGAGATGGGTGTAAACTACATTAATACTAGCATAAATGGTCCGTCAAAAACGCATGAGCACATTTTTGATATATGGAATAAGAGGGATAAGCTAAACAATGCAGCTCATATATTATGCACCGGAATGAATCCCGGTATTGTTAATATGTGGGCAAGGTTTGGAATAGAAAAATTTGGAGTTCCAAAACAAATAATAATATTTGAGTATGACACTTCAAAGACAGCCAAGAAGATTCCTTTGGTTACATGGTCAATAGAATATTTCCTGGAGGAAATCGCCGAGATACCATCAATGATGATGCTTGGTCGAAACAATGTCAAAGAACTGTTTCCAAATGCGCTTGCAAACAGGGTTGATATGAAGAAAATTCTTAAACCAATATTAAAATTAGATGAATACCCTGAAGGATGCATTGTTCCGCATGATGAAGTTGTAAGCCTTGCCCAGAAATACAATGTTTCTTCAAGTTTTATTTACTCGATAAATAAGCACACAATGGAGACACTAATCAGGATTTACAAAGAAAAAGGCAAAGTTAATCATAATGAGCTTTTGCTTGGAGATAACACAAACATTGTTCTTGAAGGTTCAGACAAGATTGGCATAATTCTTGAGTATGAGGACAAGCGTGTTTATTACTTCAATTCCTTTGCAAATATATCTGTTGTTGGAACAAACGCAACGTATACGCAGGTTGTAATTGGGGTAATAGCTGCGCTTTTCACATTGATATATGACAATCTCCCTAAAGGAACATATTTTGTTGAAGATTTGTATGATACTTATTATGAGCATTATGTTTTTGAAAAGATGCAGGTTCAGGAGTTTGTTTTCAGTAAAGAGAAGAACAGGCTTAGATTAATGAAATATGACCCTGAAATCAGGCTTGAAAAGTTAAAAAAGTCTGAAAAGGATTTAACTAAAAAAACTGAAGAATAAAATGGAAAGCATCACGTACATATCACTTTTCTTTGCAATAATCTCGCCAGTAATATGGGCAATGATGAACCTTCTTGACAAGTACGTCGTTGAACATAAAACAAAAAACGTAATGAGTTTCACGCTTGTATCAGGATTCATAGGCCTGTTAATAGGAGTAGTAATGACACTCTTTCTTGACTGGTCATTTCCAATAACAGTTAAAGAGTTCATCATACCTGCAGTTGCAGGAATAATCTTTGGACTTCAATATTATCTATATTTTTACTTAATATCAAAAGAAGACGTTTCACATGTTATAGGCCTTGTTTATTTTTATCCGATAGTCACAGCTGTATTATCATTTTTTTTCCTAAGTGAAAAATTGTCATTAGTAAGCTATTTGGGAATATTTTTAGTTATAACTGGGGCAGTAATGATATCTGTCAAGATAAGCGTGCTAAAAAGCAAAGTGTTTGGCTGGGGAATATTATTATTGATAATCACGACAGCTGTTTATGAGTTTCTTTTTAAGGTATCAACAACAAGCATGCCTGAATCAAACGGGCTTGCGATAACGCAGATATTTATCGGAATAAGTGTTCTTTTTGGGTTCTTTCATAAAAAAACAAGAAAAGGATTTTTATCTGAGATGAGAAACATCAAATGGATAGTCCTTGCTGAAGTATTTACGTTTTTTGGAACACTAACAACATTTTTTGCAATGAACGGGCTTTCAGCGACTATTGTTGCAACAATTGGCGCAACACAGCCATTAATAGTTCTGCTTCTTGAGAGAGCCTTCCATTTTTTTGGAATCCGGGTATCAGAGGACATAAGGTTTCTTCCAAAACTCATCCCTATTTCACTTATAGTTATAGGGATAATAATACTCTCAATTGGATAAACAAGCGTGGCATTTACCAAAGGATTTTTAATTAAAAACATCATTGTCATGTTATGAATAACCAAAAAGCTGCGCTAAGCATAGCAAAGTCTTCTTTAATAAAGTGCTACAGCAGGGAGGGTATCGTTGCTGGCGCAACTCATTTTAATTATTACTGGGCACGAGACTCTTTTTATGCTTCATGGGGCGCTTTAGAACTAAAAGATTATGAAATTGTTAAAAAAAATCTTAACTTATTCTTAAAAAACACAAGCAGCAAAGGTCATGTACCGATAAGAATTGGAGCGTCATCATTCTCACAAACCCTTGCATTTGCAAAATTAGAATTAAAGAATAATCTTAAACCTTGTTATTCACAGGATAAGGGTTTCAATCCTGCAATCGACCCTAATATGCTTTTATTAATCACGCTTGACAGGTATATAGAGAAAACAAACGATTTAGAATTCGTAAAAAAAAACATTGATAAAATTCATTCAATTATGGACTGGGTTGAAGCTTTTGAAAAAGACGGCCTTATTTACGCAGAAAAATACTCAACATGGCAGGATATGATAAAGAAAAAAGGGTTTGTGCTTTACACAAACGTTTTGTATTACCAGTCATTGATGTCAATAAATAATTTGTTAAACAGAATTGAAGTCAGAAATAATTTTAAAGACAAAGCAGAGATAATAAAGCAGAAGATTAATGAGAAGTTTTACGATAAGAAGTTAGGATACTACATTGATTTCTATAACGAAGAAAAACATTCAAAAGTTTTTTCAAGCGATGGAAACTTTTTTGCAATATTATTTGAAATTGCAAATAGGAAACATGGCAAGTCAATTCTTAAAAAAGCAGAGAAATTTGGAATAAGTAAGGATGTGCCTTCATACACTAATTATCCAAGGCATGAGAGAAAGGAAATTTTCTTGCCATTCTACCTTTTTGGAATGCATGATTACAATGACCACGGCGTTGCTTGGACATGGCTTGGATGCCTGCACTCAATGGCTTTATCAAAAATCAATAAAGATAAAGAAGCAAAGCAAGTTTTAGAAAGATTATCAAGAGTGATTGTCAGAGATAATGATGTGTACGAGGTTTATGAAAAAAATGGAAAACCTTTGAAAAGATTTTTTTACTCTTCAGAGCATCCTTTTGCGTGGAGCGCTTCATTTTATATATTAGCTGAAAAAATGGTTAAGAAATGAACACAAAAGTAATAACTGAAGGAAAAGCGAAAATAAAAACATGGACTAAAGAAATTGTGTCTAAAGACATGCCGGTGTTTTACAATCCTTTGATGAAATTCAACCGCGACATGAGCGTTCTATTGTTAAATTCCGTTGATAAAAATGATATGAACATTGGAGACCCCATGGCAGGAACAGGTGTTCGCGCTGTAAGGCTTTTGACTGAATTAAAAAAAGGAAAAATAAAGTCAATACAGATTAATGATCTAAGTGAAAAGGCTGTTGAAACAATAAAAGAAAACATTGAGCTAAACAAAGATAACCTGAACTATGAGGATATAGAAGTATCGCAGAAAGATGCAAACTTATTCATTTTGGAATCACAGGGGTTTGATTATTTAGATATAGATCCATTTGGAACTCCAAATCCCTTCCTTGATTCAAGCATGGAAAGGATTTCACGAGGAGGGATACTGGCAGTTACAGCGACTGACACAGCAGCTCTTTGCGGAACGTATCCAACAACATGCAAAAGAAATTATTATGCAACGCCTTTACGTAATGAACACATGCACGAGCTTGGGCTGCGGATACTTGCAAGAAAAGTTCAGCTAATCGCCACGCAATATGAGAAGGCATTGACACCTATATTTTCATATCATAAAGACCATTATTTTAGAATATTCTTTTTGTGCACTAAATCAAAGACAAAGTGCGACGAAATGATAAAGCGGCATAAATTTTTTCATTACTGCAATAAATGCCTTAACTTTGAAACTTCAGATAAGAATGAATTAACTTGCTGCGAGAGGAAAATGGACTATGCAGGACCATTATGGGTTGGAGAATTAAACGACAAGATTTTATTAAAAGAAATGATAAAAAATAATGATATCAAAGAAAACAAAGAGTTCCTGGAAACAATTCTTAAAGAATCACAAAAAAACATTGTCGGCTTTGTTGACCTTCACCGGTATTCTCAGAAATACAAAACAGGCATCCCAAAGACTGATGAAGCAATAACCAAGCTTCGAAACAATGGTTTTTTTGCAGAAAAAACAATATTTGACTTGTACGGCATAAGAACTGATGCTAAGATAAAAGAGTTTGTAGAGGCAGTAAGATGAATAAAAAGATAAACTCAACAAAACTATTAGTCACTTCATATTTAGATCCTGATCTGGATGGATTTGCATGTTCTTTTGCCTATGCAGAATTCTTGCGTAAAAACGGCAAAGATGCCATAGCTGCAATTTTTGGAACGCCACACAGAGAAGCCGAGTTTGTACTTAATATATTTAAAATCCATTCGTTACAAAATGCTGAAACACTCAATTATGAGAACATAATATTAGTTGACACCAGCAATTTAACAGAGGTATCACCTAAAATCCTTCCTGAAAAAGTTATTGAGATTATTGACCACAGAAAACTAAGTGAATTACACAAATTTCCAAACGCAACTTCCCAAATTGAACTGGTTGGCTCAGCTGCTACATTAATTGCTGAAAAATTTTACAAGACTGATACAACAATCTCCGTGGAATCTGCAGAACTTCTTTTTTCGGCAATTGTCTCAAACACAATAAATTTTAAAGCAGGTGTTACAACAATAAGGGACCATAAAATGGCTGACTGGCTAAAAACTAAGTTTAAAATTCCAAAAGACTACATCAATAAAATGTTTGCTGACAAATCGAAATTTAAAAAACCACTTAAGGAAATTTTGAATGAAGATGTAGCAGTTTTTTATTTCAATAAGTGTAGTTTGTCAATCCTCCAGCTTGAGATAATAAACGTTGATGATTTTATAAAGAAGAATCTAAAAGAGATAAAAAAGATAATGCTTGAGATAAAAAAAGAAAAAAGTATAGGTATAATCTTTCTTACATGTATAGACTTGGAAAAGTCATTTAACTTATTTGTTGTTATTGATAAAAAAACACAAGATTTACTGACACGAATATTTAATTCTGAGTTTAAAGATGGTGTTTCTAAAAGAGATGGTATCCTAATGAGAAAAGAAATCACACCTTTAATAAAAGAAATGATAGATAAAGAAAATTAAGAAAAATAGATAAGAAATAAAATTATCCAATAGCACGTCTTACATCAGTTGTTTCTACTGAATTTACTCCCTTGATTGATGAAAGCTCGCCTTCTATAGCGTCCGGTGAGCCAAGGTTTTCGTCCATTATAAACGTGATGTTGACAGACTTTAGCCCAAAAGCAACAGGAATAACCTCTGTTCTTGTGTCTCCTTTTCCTGCAAACTTTAAAATCATCTTCAAAGCTTCAGTTTCTATGTGCTTCAAGTCTTCGTCTGGCGACTCAGGCATGATTTTTATTGTGACAATTGCGTTGGCCATTTTCAGTTTGGACCTTCAAAATTGCACTCAGGGCACTTGTATTTTGCAACTATTGCTCTGCAGTGTTTGCACCTTATAATTGTCTGTTTTAGGCATGAAGGGCATTTGAATTTTATATTTCCGGCATCGTTTGAGATGTCTTTTTTACAGCTTGAACATACTTCTTTCATTAGTAATCAATCCTCCTAAGCGTTAGAAAAAAGGAGGTATTTAAAAATCTTACTAAGAGGATTTAGAAAATATAGACGATATTTAAAAAACTAACATTTTTAAAAAAGTAAAATGTACGTCTATATTTTATCAGAATTATTTGGTGTACATGTCTTTTATCCTTATCTTATGATGCTTAAACACAAGATTGTGAAATTCTTCCGTTATTATGTCAGAGCCAAGCGCTATGAACACTTTTATCAACACCTTCAAATGCGTTTTTTTAATTGAGCTGATAAACTT